>JAGGWA010000146.1 GCA_021157745.1 Thermoplasmata archaeon | reverse complement strand
TCCCTTATTCCATCCAATTCATCTTTTTTTCTTTTTGCCTCATCATATTCATTTGCAGCTCCCTCGATTTCAGAATATCTCTCCTTCTTTAATCTCAGCTCGCTCAATTCTTTTTCTTTCTCTTTCCTGTTATTTATTTTCTCCGCAAGCCTGCTTTCAAGCATTTTTTTCTTCATCAAAAGCTCATTGTACCTTTCTGCTTTCTCCCTCTCCCTTTCCCTCCTCACTTCAATTTCATAAAGTTTCTCTCCATAATCATTTATTTTTTCTCCCAGATTTTTCAAAGAAGTAAGCAACTCTTTCTCAATAGCCTCCTTTGTTTCTATCTCCTCCTCTATTTCATCAATATTTTTAAGCAATTTTTGAGCGTGCTCAACAAAATAACTTTTCTCTCTCTTATCCTCCCTCACCCTCTTTATTGCTTTTTCTATCGCATCTATTTTCAGCATTTTAAGCATATTCTTCTTTCTCTCTCCTGGTGTTTTATCCGATAAGGCATTCAATTCCTTTTGCTTGGCAACAATTGAAGTGTAAAATGAATCATAATCCATGCCTATTGCCTTTTCAAGAAATTTTGTCGCGCCCGTCGCCGTCGTCGCCGCCACGCGCCCATTTATTTTGACCTGCGCGTCAGGACTAAAATTTCTTCCCATTATTCTGATGACTTCATATTCATTTCCTTTCATCTCAAACCTTAAACGAACCCAGCAGTCGTCGTGTGGCAACGCCCCCTGCCTCTTTATTTGCTCTTTGGCACGGGGTGTGCGAGTTGCTTTGTTTCCATATAGAGCCCAGCCTATGGCTTCTATCAGCGTTGTTTTCCCTGCTCCATTGCTTCCTATTATTCCTATTATTCCTTCTGGAAATTGAAGGCTTGCATTTTTGAACTTCCTGAAATTGTGCAATTCGAGACTAATCAGCCGCATCTACCGCCTCCGATAAATATTTTAAAGCAAGCTTCTCGATCTCTTCTTTATCCTTTAACGGAATTTTTGATATGTAATTTTTCCATTCTTCTTCCAAGCTTGCTATTCTGCTTTTTGCAGCCATCTCATATTTTATTTCCTGTAAATCATATCTTATTTCAGCATACAAAGCTTTTGATGATGCTTTCTTTATCCTGTTCCAGTCCATGCTGCGATGTTTCTTTATGCTCAAATTTTTCAAAAATATTCTTATTATTTTTCCATCCACGCCTTCGAGCTTTCTCACTATCTCCTCTGTGATTTCATCGGCTTCCATGTCCCTGCAATCTATAGAGCCAAGATCAATCATCTCTCTTGTTTTAAGCTTGATGAATTTCATTTTTAGGCTTGGCAGCTCAACCTCATAAAATCCCTTTTCATCGCCAGCCTCTTTGAATGAAAAGTATTCAGTTGAACCACTATAAAAAGCATTCTGGGTCACCTTCGTAGCTTTATGATAATGTCCAAGAGCTATGTAATCAAAAGATGGTGAGAGGTAGCCAGATGATATTATCTGCTCATTGAAGTCTCCTCTGCTGAATTCTTTTATTCCAATTATTCCAACATGCATAGTCAATATGTTGGCATATCCCTCTTCAACTCTTGCCTCTTTTATGTTCCGTATCAGATCATCTTTTGAAAAATTGTGCGGGATGGCATGAATCATTGCATCTCCTATTTCTATTCTTTCATATTTTCCTTTATATACCACATAAACGTTTTTCAGATGTTCGAAGAAGCTCAATGGACTGCCAGTCTCTCTCAACTTTGGCGTTTCATGATTTCCAGAAATTATGATGATTGGAATGTCCTCCTCGCTCAACCTCAAAAGCTGTTCCACAACAAACTTTATTGCCCTGTTTGTGGGGCGAACAGTATCGAATAAATCACCAGCATGAACTATGAAATCTGGCCTCTTTTCTATAGCATAGTCAATGAATTGTTTAAAGGCATTGTAAGCATCCACCTCTCTCTGATTCAAACCATTTTCATCCAGTTTATGATATGCAGAATATCCGAGATGGGTGTCTGCGACATGAAGGAAACGCATGTTATGATATTGAGATGAGATATAAAATATTTGCAGAGTGGGTAGCGAGTTTGTTAAACAAATTTTTAAAAAAATATAAAATAGACAAGCATTTCACAATAATATGGAAGAAATAAGATTCCCTGAGCCTGACGAAGTTTTAAAGGAAAAACCGTCTTTAAAAAAATATCTCCGTTACCTCCTTTTCTTTGGACCAGGTGCTATAATAGCATCGGTTACAATAGGACAGGGACAGCTCATTTTAGGCCCACAAATAGGAGCATGGGCTCAGGATAGATTGCTCTGGATAATAACGCTTAGCTTTGGCTCATATTTCATTGCTTATGTTGCTGTTCGCTTCACACTCATTTCAGGCATTAACCTCGTTGATTTATTTGCATTGAAATTGAAGGGCGCGTTGAACTGGTTTTTCATAGCTCTTATTGTGATTTTCATTCCAATGTTTGCAGCCACCATCATAACAACGCTTGGCATCTCGTTACAATGGATTTTTGGATTTGATAACTCTCTCGTCTTGGTATGGGGAACATATTTTGGAATACTTGCTGTGATGCTCGTTATTTTATGGCGTTACAAGATAATTGAATACACGCAGGCATTTTTTGTTGTTGTGCTGGCTGCTGGCGCTATTGCGTCGATGATTTCATCTGTTATGACGGGACAACTGCATCTTTTGAAGGCTATCCCCCATTTTTTCACGATTGGAGACATACCAAGTTATCCAAGCTGGGTTCCAGAAAGCATATCAAGCAAGCCAATCTCTCTGACCATACTTGGCTATCTCGGAACCTTAACTGTTACCATAATAACTGTTGTTGGCTATTCAGGATGGATAAAGGTAAAGAAATGGGGCATATTTAAAAGAAGAGGCGACGCCAACAAACTATCTGAAAAACTTTTTGAAAGGTTTAAGGAGAAGGGGAAAATAGATTATCTGCCAGAAGATAAAAAAGAAATAAGAAAAGCAAAATTGCTTGTCACTCCTGCCCTCGTTGATTTGATGCTCGCATTCATTATTGTAGCTATCGTTTCCACTGCTTACATGCTGGGTGGCTATGCATGGCTCGGAAGAGCGCACCTCATCCCAACTGATGCGAATCCTCTTAAGGCGCAAGCGGAGATATTCAGAAATATTGCGAAAAGTATGTCAAACTGGCTTGTGCCATTGTTTAAAATTAGCCTATTTTTTGCATTATTTGGAACAATATATGCTGGCTTTGAAGCAGCATCTCGTATGTTATATGAAACAATGAAAGGTGTGGCACCAAAGATAAGAAAAATTGAGTATAAGCAGTTCACATTTTATGTATTCGTCTATCTATTCCTCATTGGAATACCGCTTGCAGTGGCAATATTTACAAGGATTCTATCTCTCCTTACAATTCTAGGCTTAACATTGCTGTTTATAGGAGTTATAGGCGTTATAATATATGGGGTGGGAGCCATTTATTACACCCAGAAAGTTCTTCCAAAGCCATACAGACTTGGAAAAGCAGGAATGGCAATTGCAATACTCTCGTTGATATTCATGGCAATTCCATTCATATTCATCTTCAGATAGATATACTCTGTCCATTCTGTATCATGTGTACATTTTTGCCAAGCTCATAGCCCATCTCTCCCGCCAGCGCCGCCAGGGATGCAGTTTTATCTATGCTTCCATGGGCTGGCAATATATGGCGGGGCTCAGTTATTTTAATTAAATCTCTCAAATCTTCACGGGCAGCGTGTCCAGAAACATGTATGTCTTTGAATATCCTCGCTTTCTTTCTGTGCAATTTTTGTTCCAGTATCTGGCGATTCGCCCTTATTGTTGGCGTTGGAATAACATTGCATGAGAATATAACGAAATCGTGAGGCGAGATCTTCAAAGGCAGCTTGTCATCAACAAGCTGAGTTAAAACAGCATTCTTTTCTCCCATGCCCCCCGTTACAATAAAAACATATTCATCCTTCCTCTTATTTAATTCTTCCAGCTTCTTACTATTTTTCTTCGGAACCTTTATTTTCTCTGCTTCAGAAAAATCAACTATCTTGAGCTTTTCCGCCGATTCTATATAATCATACATGGATCGGCCAATAAAAACGGCTTTTCTTCCAAGCGTCTTGACTATATTGAGTATGCTTTTCTGACGTGCAATATGGGATGAAAAGGTTGTTATGAAAATTCCATGCTTGTTTGTTTCCATTCCAAGCATTATGTCACGTAGCATTTCCTTTGCAATCACCTCAGAAAATGTTTTCTTCTCTTCATTTGCATTGGTGGAATCAGCTATAAGAAGCAATACATCATCGAGTTCTTTCAATTTTTTGATGTTTGTTTTTCTTCCTACAATGGGATGACTATCGTTTTTGTAATCTAGACCATATAAAATGTTTCCATATTTTGTTTTAACATTTATTATCGCCGCCTGCGGCACCGAATGCGTCACATTTATGAACTCGACACCAATATTTTTGGAAATTTTGTAACTTGAATTTATATTCACCCTGATCAATTTCTTAACTTTTGCATTCTTTTCTATTATCTCTGCTGTGTAGGGAGTTGTTATCACTGGAGCGTTGTAACGGGAGTAAAGCCATTTTATAGCCCCTATATGGTCAAGATGGGCATGCGAAATAACGATTCCTTTAACCTTTTTCTTTAAATGAGCTATTGTCCCATCATCTGGAATTGCATCCTCTGCCAGCAAATTTTCATAGCTCATCTCTATACCTTTCTCCTGCAATGCAACAAACCTATCCATATATAGCCCCATATCAAGAATTATTGCTTCCTCATCCACTTCAATACATGTCATGTTTCTTCCAACTTCTTCATAGCCTCCTATGCCATATATACGGATCATAAAAGGAAACATGCCATGCAAGAAATAATTTTTTATATTATTTCATTTATAACCAACATAGCCCCGTGGTGTAGTGGTCAAGCATGTGA
>JAGGWA010000068.1 GCA_021157745.1 Thermoplasmata archaeon | reverse complement strand
CTTCAACGCATAAAGAGCAGCCTATGCATTTATCATAATCGATGAGAGGTGGGTCATTTATATCATCCATTTTTATTGCATTCGTTGGGCAAACTTCCTTGCATGGATTGCATGGAATTGGCTGCAAACATTCCGTTATGGCAACGCCTTTACGCAGCTGCTCTTCATTTGGCAATCTTAACATATCTACTTCAACTATTCCTTCCTCTTCCAACCTCTTCATAATATCCCTCATAAATTTTCTTCTTCGCCGCTTTTGGACGCTTTCCAAATTCTCCAGCCCTCAGCTCTTCCAGCCTTTTGAGATAGCCATTCATTTTTTCTTCATAGCCGTCAACGCTTTTCAGAGAATTCAAAGCATGCAGTCCTGCTATTTTTCCTTCTATGACGGCCGTGGAAGCTTCCTCTATGTTTGCACTGTCTCCAGCCACATATATGTCATCTATCGTCGTTTGCATATATTCATTGTGCAGTGCAACCCAGCCTCCGGCGGCGGGAATGAACTTTATTTTCGCCCCGGTTTGCTGAACAAGCTTTGTTGAAGGCGTAAGCCCGACTGCTATCGCAATAAAATCGCATGGTATGTTTTTCTCTGTTCCCTCTATAAAATTCCATTTTTCATCAAGCTTTGCTATTATCGCCCCCTCAACACTTTCCTTTCCATATGCTTCCTTTATCGAATGCCTTGTGTATATTTCAACGCCGTTTCTTCTTACCTTGGCAGCATGAACTAAGTAGCCACCTATTTTTGGCATTGCCTCCACTATAGCTTTTACTTTAACTCCTGCCTGCAATAACTGATATGCAAGTATAAGCCCAACATTTCCAGCCCCAACTATAATGCCAGCATCTCCAGGCTTGACTCCATAAACATTCATCATTGTCTGCACGCCACCAGCTCCATAAACGCCAGGCAAATCATTGTTCTCAAAAACAAGCATGTTTTCCTGGGCTCCAGTAGCAAATATTATTTTCTTTGCCTTTATTTCATAAAGTATGGCATCTATTTTGTTTACAGCAGCCAGAAAATGATAGCCACGATTGTAATATCCGATGACGCTTGTCTTAAGCAAAACCCTCGCTTTTTTCCTTGTCTCCTCTTCCATCTCCTTTGCAATCTCAATTCCACGCTTTCCAGCCCCTTCCATAGAAGAGCCAAAGAACTTGTGAGTCTGCTTTATAAGCTGTCCACCAAGGCAGGGTTGCTCATCTATGATAACAACGTTTGCATCCTCGCCTGCTTCAATGGCTGCTGCCATGCCAGCGGGGCCGCCGCCAACTATGGCGATATCCGCTTCTATACTTTCCCTCTTTGGCTTTTTGTATGGCATGCCTTCTGGCAATTCATGCTTGTCACTTTCAACGATCATTCCTTCCTGCAGCGGTGTTATACATGTCCTCACATTCGGCACGCCATTTACGCGCATCAGGCAGGAGGAGCATTTTCCTATACCACAAAAGAAACCTCTGGGCCTATTGTATTTCGTGCTATGCGTGAAAACTTTTACGCCATTGGCAAGCAAAGCTGCCGCTATGGTTTCGCCTTCATAGCCCTGCATCTCTATTCCATTGAAGTAAAATGTTATTGGTTTCCCTCTTTCAAAGGCGAGTATTGGATGCTTCTCTATCCTCATTTCTTCACCTTTTCCTTCAGAAATGTCGTTATTCTTCGCCTAAATATGGCAACATCAGGTGGCTTATCTTGCGAGTCATACTTTTCCTCAAGATGACTTATTAAATCTATGAGCTCATGATAAAGTTGCTTATTCCTCATTATTTCTCTTGGCTTCATCATTTTTAAAGAGGTTTCTGTCATGAAATCATCAAGCCATGTTTTCTTTTTCTTCTTCTTATGTATTGCATTGTATTCCATGTTATGGGCAGCCGCTATTATGGCGGAGTCAACCATTTTTGTTCCAGCTGCAACGGATTTAAATAAACTAACGAGCTCCTTTTCAGGAACATGGGGACACTCTTCTTTCAATTCTTCAAGTAGTTCTTTGGATGTTTTGCTCATTTTTATTATTTTCAATCCTTCCTTATATTTATTCTCAAGAATCTTTTCAATGTCTTTTTCATCCTGAACAACCATTGTAAAGCATATGCAAAAGAGAATATATTATTTTTTGTTTTAACTCAGGATCAAATAAACCAAGAAAAAGCTAAATATGAAAAATGGGATCGAATATAAATGAAATATTTTCCATAATTTTTTATCCTTTGCAATTCTAAATGTTATTATGTTTGCAAGAGATGCAAAAATAATTCCGTTGCCACCCACATTTACTCCATAAGCCAGTGCTTTCCAGTTGGATGTGAAGTTTGAGAGGAAAATTGCTGCTGGCACATTGCTCATGAATTGGGAAAAAAGCGAGGAAACCACAAAAACATTTTTTGGTGTCATTTTTATTGGGGTTATTGCTTCATTTATAACTGGCACATTTGAAAGGGAGCCGAAGAGTATGAACATGAGTAAGAATATGAGCAAGAAGAGCCAATCAACCCTTTTTATAACATTCCTGTAAAAAATGGAGTATAGAGAGAGTATCATCAGAAGAAAGATCAAGGAATATCCAATTTCAGCAAATATTATGAAAGAGATGAGGAGCAAAAAAGAAAAGGTAAAGAGTTTTCCGTCATATTCATTATGCTCTTCACTCACTATGAACATTTTGCTGGAAAAAGAAAGGAATGATAATATAATCAAAAGGGAAAGTAAGATGAGGAATAGAGGAAGCATTGAAAGTATAAAATTGAAGAAAGGAATATGCCATTTTTGCCATATGAATAAATTTTGAGGATTTCCAATGGGCGTTAAACATGAGCCAACGTTCACAGCAATCGTTTCAAATACCAGCAATTTAAGTGTATCGATACCAAATCTGCGAAACGATAGCGTGAATGGAATCACAATGAATAATGCTACATCATTCGTTAAAAAAGTTGATAACAGAGATGATATAAATATCAACAGTAAAGCGATGGCTCTTTCATTTTTCAATTTCTTTAACAATTTCTCCGAAAGAATGTCAAAATAACGACTTTCTTTCATACCAGTTGTAACGAGTAACAAGCCAGAAAGCAGAATAAGTGTATTCCAGTCTATAAAAGAAGGATATTTTGGGATGTTTGCAGGATACAAAACTGTTAGAAGTAGAAGTGATAAAAGAAGTGAGAATAAAAGCATGTTGTCTTTGAACAATTTCACCACAGGATAACAAAAAATCAAATTTCAATTTTTTCTTTTTGCAACAACATAGAAATGATATCTTGTTTCGCCTTTCTCAATTATTTCATAATTTTCCATCATTGCGATAACTTCATCCAAGGAGAAATAATATTCAGGCACTCCTGTTTCGATGCCTTTCTTCCAGTCAACTATTATCAGTTTTCCATCTTCTTCCAGAGCTTTTATCGCTTCTTTTAGAAAAAGATGTGCATTCATATGGTGGAGGCTCATAACGCTGTAGATAACATCATATTTTTTACCAAGTTTTGCTATATCCTCCCCTCTCATTCTTATAACATTTTTTCCATAGCCATATGGATCGATGCATTCAACACTCGCCCCAAATTTTTTGAAATGGATTTAGCGAGTTCATCACTCCCACACCCAACTTCAAGCATTTTCTTTCCATCATGTCTTTCAATTAAATGGAGCAAAAGCTTTCTTCCTTCTCTTTCCATTTGATATAGCATGAAAAATTTATATGGCGCATGAAATAAATTTTGTGATTGCTGGAATAGATTTGGCAGCCAAACCAAAAAATCCAAGTGGTATATGCCTGTTTGAGAGCATGGATAAATATGAACTTTTCACTTTGTATGGCGATGAGGAAATTGTGGAAGCAGTGAATGGAAAAAATGCAGAAATTATTGCAATCGATGCTCCTTTAATGGAAGAAATCAGGATAAGGGAAGCAGATAGAATACTGAAAAAATATGGGGCGATGCCGCCGACGATGCCTGGAATGAGGTTGCTGGTAAAAAGGGCAAAAAAGCTGGTCAGGTTGCTCAACGGCGTTGTTATCGAGGTATTTCCAACTGCAAGCGCAAAAATTCTGGGCATATATGATAAAGATTACAGAAAAATGATGAAAAAAATTGGAATAGAAGCAAGAAATGAGCATGAGCTCGATGCCTACATCGCTGCCTATACTGCCTATCTTTACAAGAAAGGACTGTGCGAGGAGGTTGGCGATAAAGAAAAGATTATTATTCCAAAAAAGATTTGAAATGTGGAAAAGCTATCTTTAAAATGCTCACTCGATGAATTGCTTGAAGGAGGCTTGGAAAAAGGAATAGTAACGGAAATATATGGCGAAGGCGGCACAGGCAAGACAAACATTTGCATTCAGGCAGCAAAAGCGTGCATAGAGGAAGGAAAAAAAGTTGTTTATATTGATACAGAAGGCATCTCGAAGGAAAGACTTTTGCAGGTTTTTAAAGATAAAAAGATGCTGGAGAAAATTTTATTCTTTTTTCCTTTTTCTCTTAAAGAGCAGGAGGAAATGGTTGAAAAGGCAACGAAGCTTGATGCTGGATTGATAATTGTTGATAGCATAAATTTGTTTTATCGCCTTGAAATGGAAGATGAAAGCCTTGCTACCCGCTCCTTAACAAAGCAACTTGTAACCTTGCAGATAACGGCGAGAAAGAAAAAAATACCTGTTTTGATAACAAGCCAAGTTTATTCAGTTGGAAACGAAGTTAAGCCTTTTGCTGGGAGAAGCATGGATCATATTGCAAAAACAATAATAATGGTGGAAAGAAATGGAAGGGAAAATGGAAGGGAAGCAAGATTTGCAACAATAGTGAAGCATAGAAGCATTCCAGAAGGAAAGAAAATAAAATTTTACATAACACAGGATGGAATTGAATAACTATTCTTGCATGTAATATTTCTTTACATTCTTCCAATATTTTTCAGGATCTCTAAAAACAATCTCTTTTGGATTGAAATATTCTGGATCAAAGTCCTTTCCAATCCACTCGATCATTTCCTCATGCATCTCATGGTTCGGATCTTTCAATGCTTCCAATAGCTCATAGTAACCTTCAACCCCTCCGCAGTCCTCG
>JAGGWA010000160.1 GCA_021157745.1 Thermoplasmata archaeon | reverse complement strand
GATAAGATCATGGAAAAATATTATGTTAATAGCGAAGGAGCAAGGATATATTCAAAAATTCCCAGGGTTTCGTTATACTATCTTATAACAGAAACAAATGGAAGAATTGAGCAAATGAGCAGAGAATTTGGAAATACTGGAGGATGGGAAAAGGTAAAGGAATGGAATGTTGAGCAACACATAGAGCATGATTCAAAATTTTTGCGTGATTTGATTGAAAAGGGACAAAAAGCGCCAAAGAAAGGAAGCGTAGTGCTCTCGCCATACATTACAGGCTTGATAGCTCATGAAAGCTGTGGCCACCCTTGGGAGGCTGATCGCATCATTGGAAGAGAAGCAGCCCAAGCAGGAAAATCTTTTGTTAAGCCAAGCATGCTTGGAAAAGAATTTGGGAGTCATATGGTGAGTGTTGCAGATGACCCAACAATAAAAGGAAGCTATGGCTACTATAAATATGATGATGAGGGCATAAAAGCGAGAAAAAGGCTTCTGATAAAAAATGGCATCATAAACGAATTTTTGCATAATCGTTACACTGCATATTTAATGGGCGGCCATAGCAATGCGGCTGCCCGCGCCGCCTATGGGCGGGAGCCTATTGTGAGGATGGCGAATACATATTTTCTGCCAGGTGATTACAGCTTTGAGGAGATGCTTGAGGGCATAAAAGAAGGGGTTTATATAAAAACGTATATGGAGTGGAATATCGATGATGTGAGGTATAATCAAAAGTATGTTGGGCAGGAGGCTTATATAATAAAAGATGGTGAGATGGATGGAATAGCATATCATCCAGCAATCGAGTTCACAACGCCTTTCTTTTATAAGAATATCGTAGCCATGGGGAAAAACCTTGAGTTTTATGCTGCCACATGTGGAAAAGGAGATCCAATGCAGGGTGTGCCAGTTACAACTGGAGGAGTTGATATTAGGCTTGATAACATGGTGATAAAATGATTGAATATGCTTTGGATTTGATAATGCGTAATGGAATGGATGGTGTTGTAAGCAGCCATAGCAGCATAGAAAAGCAGGTTAAGTTTTACAATGGAAAAATTGAGGTTATAAAGGAATGGAGAGAAAAATCCATGGAAATTTTCATGGCAAAGGGAAACAAAAAAATTTCTTTCAATATAGATAGCCCGACAAAGAAAAAAATAAAGGAAAGCATAGAAAGAAATATGAAGATGCTGAGCGTTGTAGCATCTTCCGAATATCATGGAATACAGGATAAAAGAGGCTACGTAAACAGAAAAAAATTTGATAAAAATGTTATAGAAAGTGCCGCCATGATTGCGATAGCTGAAGAGGCAATTTCAAAAAATGCAAAAGCTGGCATCGTTTTCTCAGCATTGAATGAAGAGGAGATAGCAAATTCAAACGGAGTGCTGGAAAAAGATAAAAATAGTATGATTTATCTGTCAGCGAGAGCCTTCTACAGAAATTCTTCCGCTCATGATGTTAGCTGCTCGAGAAGCATTGATGGAATCGATGCAAGCATAAGCGAGGGCGCATATGAGCTTGCAAAGAAAGCAAGGAATGCAAGAAAAATAAAGGAAGGAAAATATGACGTTATATTCTATCCAATGGCATTCGCAAATTTGATGGCAAACGTTGCCTCCTTCGCATCCGCTTTTTATGTTGAGGCTGGATATTCTTTTCTGGCAGATAAATTGAATGAAAAGGTTGCGAATGAGTTGCTTAGCATATATGATGATGGCACATTGCAGGATGGCATAGCATCTCGTAGATTCGATGATGAGGGAAACGCAACGCAAAGAACGGCTATAATAGAAAAAGGTGTACTGAAAAATTATCTTCATAACAGCACGACAGCTTTCAAGCATAATGCCATTACCACTGGAAATGCCGGCATAGTGGCGCCGCATCCATGGAATGTAATCGTTGAGAATGGAAGCAAAAGTATCGATGCCATACTTGATGACTTCGAAGGCATTGTGATAACAAACGTCTGGTATACAAGATTCCAGAATTACAGAAATGGAGATTTTTCCACAGTTGCAAGAGATGCAATATTTATGGTTGAAAAAGGCGATATGCATGCTGTTAAAAGAGTCAGAGTAAGCGACAACATGCAGAGGATACTTAACAATATAGAAGCTTTATCGAAAGAAAGAAAGCAAATTTTCTGGTGGGAAGTGGAAACGCCAGTATTTGCTCCATATGCAGTAGTTAAAGATGTTGTTATAACGAGACCATAATGCAGGGATTCAAACCAATGCGGGGGGTGGGATTCGAACCCACGAAGGCCTTCGCCACAGGGTCCTAAGCCCTGCGCCGTTACCGCTTGGCTACCCCCGCTTAGCAGAATAGTAGCTTCTTTGTTATTGGATAAAAGCCCAAGTTTTTAATTATAACTGTCTTGTTCAGGCTATATACTTTCACCACTGGATTTTTTGCTATCCATCCATTCTCCTTTAGTTTTTGAAGAATGTATGTATTGCTCGATTTATATGCTTCATAGCTTGAATGTATGGAAATGAGAATGCTCTCAAACTCACGAGTGGCCATCAAAATTGTTTCATCTGTTATTATGTCCATGGCCTCATCTTTTTCAAAATCTGGCGGATTGTGAGGATCGAAAAAAATGTGGTAGAAAGCGAGCAAGCAGAAGCCAAGTTTATGGAAATCCGGTATGTTTACTATTCTTAAATAACCTTCGTTCAAAAATTTTCTTTTTAATCGCCCAATAGTATGCCGAGTTAGCCCAAGCATTGAGGAAAGCTGCTTTGAATTTAACTCAGGATTTTCCGTTATGCTGCACAACAAATTTTTTTCATTCTTTGATAAAGTTTTTTCATCCACGCTAAAAAAGTTGTTTACCTCGCTGTCATCATCTTCTATTTCAAATGTTTTTTTCAGTGCATGAGAGAAATCAAAAAACCTGTATATTTTGCTTATTTTAAAAGGAAATACAGCTATATCTGGATATTCTTTTTCAAGCAGACCGAGCTTTCCAAAGGTTTTTGTTCTTATATCATTTATTCTCGCTATATCAGTATAGCTTTTTGAGAAAGCTATGGAAAAGCCTTTGTCTTCTTCTCCCATCGAAAACACAATCTCTTCAAAAGTTTCAATTTTCTTTTCGGTTATTTCCAGTCTTTTTGAAAGTGGAATGACTGGATTGAAATTTGCTTGAGTAAATGCAAGCAACTCCGCTCCAAAATTTTGCAACATTGGTATTGCAACTGGTCTGTAATATCCCTCCTTTCTGAGCCTTTTCCTTATCGCTGCCACTGTTGATTGCTTCACTTCGGCCTTTTCAGCAATTTCTCTATCATTTGCTATTGGATATTTTACGATCGTATAAAGTACCTTTTTTTCATATTCAGTAAGGCTCACATATATGAATGTAAAATATGAATTAAAATCTTTTGCAATTATTTTATTTCAAATACGCAACTTTTTCCATTTTTGCACATTGCATCCTTTATTTCATAATCTGCTTTGAAGACTTTTTTAAAACCATTGAATAAATGCTTGCATACTGGAAAATCTATTTTTTCTTTAATATTTATCTTCTCACTCCCATTCAAGAAAATGCAATTTCTTGCTTCTATTTCAATTATGCCTTTTCTTGCTTTCACTGAATTTTCCATATTTGCATTGTTGAAAAATAGCAGCATTGCTTTAGCCATTTCATTTGCTCCTTCCTTTAAATCATAACCTTCCTTTATCATTTTTGCAATATTTTCACCAGCATTTTCAAGGAATTTTGATAGCACGATGTTTGAAATCTCCCATTCACTTTTCCTTATGAAAAGTTTTCCTATAATGGAAGAAGTTATTCTTTCGAAGGCTTTTGAAAAAGCTGCAACGGAACCCATTAAAAATACGCCCGCCATGTTTGCAGCAGCCTCAAATTTTAACTTTTCTGGGAGATTGAATAAGGCAGGTTCAAGTTCCTTTTCTTTAAAATTCAACCATTTTTGCGGGATGTTCACGAGCTTTAAAACATCTTCTATGTTTTCATAGCCAGGCTTTCTCTTTCCTGCTTCCATCTCCTTTATTATCTTTATTATTTCCTTGTTTAACCGAGTTTCAATTCCTTCCTCTTTTGCTTTCTTTTCTACATATCCGTTTAAATAGTCTATTTCTGTCTTTCTTCCCTTTTCCAGATCCTGCAAAATGGTGGAGCGTAAGCCTGCGTGTCTTTTTCCAGCTATTTTTAAAATGGCTAAAACTCTTTTGAAATCGTCATAGCTATCTATTTTGAAAAAAGATGGATCAAGCCCTTCAAATTTTTCAAGTTCTATCCCAACTTTCTCAGCCACTCTTACGAGCTCATCCGCCACCATGGCTAAAGCAACCAAGCTTTTCTTTTTTCTTACAATTCCTCCAAGATTTGCATTTGCTATTGCTCCAATCGAAGCTATGGCAGAGTTTATGAGTAATTTCGCCCATAGATAGCCCATAATATTGTTCGTTACCTTAACAGGGGCAACGTTCTGTAGCAAATCCCTAACTTTTTCAACTTTCTCATCCATCTTTCCATTTAACTTGCCTATTATGAATTCTCCTTCAGAGGTAAATTTCAGATGGCCTGCTTTGACATTGGTGGCACTCCATCCTATAACGCATCCAATCGTATTTTCAATTCCTACCTTTGAGGCAATAACCTCTTCATTTATACTGTTCTGAAGAGAAACGACTATGCCATCTTTATTTAAATGGGGCAAAACTCTTTTTAAAGCATCTTTGGTATATTGGCTCTTTACTGCGATGAAAACAACATCATATTTTCCTTTTATCCTCTTAACAGCTTTTACCTTTATTCTTTTCTTCCCTCTTATTCCATCGATGAACAATCCATCTTTATTTATTTTATCAACATGTTTTTCATCAACATCGAATAATGTAACGTCATATCCTTTGTCAGCGATGAATGCACCTGTTATCCCGCCTATGGCGCCTGCTCCCACCACTAAAATCTTTTCCATTTTTCGTAAATGTTTTTTAATAGATAATCTTTTTTGTTATGAAAGTTTTGGTAACAGGAGGCAATGGTTTCATTGGCAGCTACCTTGTAAAAGAGCTTGAAGAGCATGGCTACGATGTCAAAATATTTTGCAGGAGTTGTAAAGGAAAGAATGTTATAAATGGCGACATAAGAAATGAAAAGAGCATACTGAAAGCCACAAAAGGAATCGATGCTGTATTTCACAATGCCGCATTAGCCATGGACTGGGGAAAGAAAAGGGATTTTTACGAAACAAATGTAAAAGGCACGGAAAATGTTGTTAAAGCATGCATTGAAAATGGCATTGAGAGGCTAATTTACACAGGCTCAGCAGGCGTCTATGGATTTCCGAACAGCATGAAACCAATAACAGAGGAAAGCCCAAAAAAGCCCCTCAACGCATATCAAAAATCAAAATGGCTCGGAGAAAAGGTTATAGAGGAATATAAAAAACACGGAATCAAAGCCTCCATAATAAGACCGCCCCTCGTTTTAGGAGCAGGCAGCAAGGCGGCACAAATTTTGCTCTCTTCAATTGAAAATGGCACCTTTTCCTACATTGGGGATGGCGAAAGTTATATTACGGTAACGCATCCGAAAGATGTTGCAAAATGCTTAAGATTGGCTCTGGAAAAAGATGATGAAGGCAATGCTTTCAACGTGGCAAGTTTTTCATGCAGGATAAAGGACATGGTTGAAAAAATTGCTGAATCAATGAACATTGAAAAACCAAAAAAACATGTTTCATATTCCATTGCTTACATTGCTGCAGTTTTTTCTGAAATGCTCGGCATATTGCTCAATAAAGAGCCAAAGATAACAAGATTCAGGGTTAAGTCAATGGGAACAAATAGAATAATTAGCTATGAAAAAGCGAAGAAAATGCTTGGATACGAGCCATCATATGATTTAAAAAAGATGGTGGAAGATATAGTAGCTTGGTATCGTCAATAACCGCAAAATCAATAGCCCCATTTATCTATCGTTACTTTCCAATGCTCATATATTCTTTCCTTATATTCTTTGCTTATTTTATAGTTCCTCGGCTTATAGTTTTTCTGCCGAGCTATATAATTCTTGAATCGATTCTTTGAATCTTCAAAGCCTGGCATGTCCAAAGTCCTGTATATTTCTTCAAGAGTTTTTAAAGGAGACTTGATGAAATTTTCATATTTTATCTCGATATAATTTTCTTCTTTTATCAAATGCTGTTCCTTGAAAAATTTCTCATACATTGCTTTGTAGAAATAGAATATGTTTTCTTCTATTTCCTCCATGTCGTAGTTCTGCAATGCAAACAAAGGCATTATTCCCTCATATAGCTTCTTTGTGGAGAAGAATACTTCATATGGATTCCTATAAATATGTATGAACTTTGCATCTGGATATAAATCGATCAATTCTTTTATTCTTGCCGTATTTGGAGGATTCTTCAGCAAAATTCTTTCCTTTCCTTCTTTATAAACAACTTTTTTAAGCAAGTATGAGTAAACCTGCTTCCATTTTTCCGCAATTTTTTTATCCTTAAACAAAACATATTTGTCAAAATATTCCCTCATTTTCTTTGGAAAATACCATCCATGATAGAATGAATATGGGCTCAAATTTGCCACTCCATATTCCTCTTCATATGGATAATCTGGAGCCATTCTAACACTGTCCATAGGACGAGTTTCAGGAAGGCTTGAGGAAAGCAATTTTTTGAAAAACTGGCTGAAAAATAAAAAATTGCTTGGCACCATTGTTTCAAAAGTTGATACATAACTCATGTTTGCATCGTGACTCATTAAATAATGCAGATATGTGGTGCCACTTCTAAAATGCCCTATTATGAAGATCGGCTGGGGCTCCTGCTTCATTATCTTCGCCTTATATTTTTTCTCCTCTATGATTCTAAACGGTGCTGTAATTGCAGATAGTAAAGTTATGTATATGGCTCTCGGAACATACTTCAGAGATATTCTGAAGCCATTTTCTGCAAGCAGGAAAAGCCATGTTGAAAACTTTCCTCCCGCCAATGGCTGCTTGTCTATTATGAAAGCCTCGCTTACCATGTTACTATATGCAGCTCGTTTATTAGTTTGATTGATAATTGTTATCATTTATCAGAAAATGAATATTAACTACCCCAACATATACTCACATGGATTATGAAAAGCTTTATTCAAATAATGCCAAAAAGATGCGATCATCAGAGATAAGAAGATTGCTCGAGATCTCGCAGCAGCCTGGCGTTATTTCATTCGGCGGCGGCTTGCCAAATCCAAATGCTTTTCCTGTTGAGGAGATAAGAGAGATAGTTAATAAAATACTGGATGAAGAGGGCACAAAAGCTCTGCAGTATGGTCCGACGGCTGGATTGAAGGATTTCATTGAATTGCTGGCAACTTTTGTTAAACAAGATGGAATAAAGGCAGGCGTTGAGAACATTTTAACGACAGTTGGCTCACAACAGGCTTTAGACATTGTTGGAAGAATTTTCCTCAATGAGAATGATGTCGTCATGGTTGGTCTTCCAACATATCTTGGAGGGATAAATGCATTTCTTGCATATGGGGCAAAACTTGTTGGCGTGCCTTTGGATGAAAATGGAATGAGAGTTGATTTGCTCGAGGAAAAGATAAAAGAGTTGAAAAACAAGGGAGAGAATGTGAAATTGATTTATACAATACCAACGTTTCAGAATCCAGCAGGAGTTGAGCTTTCATTGGAGAGAAGGAAAAGAATGCTTGAAATAGCTGAAGAATATGATTTGCTTATACTAGAGGATGATCCATATGGGAAACTGAGATTTGAAGGCGAAGCAATACCTCCAATCAAAGCTTTTGATGAAAATGGCCATGTAATTTATATGGCAACTTTTTCTAAAATTCTTTCTCCTGGAATTCGCCTTGCTTATGTAGTTGCTCCTGAAGAAATAGCGAAGAAAATGATTCTTGCGAAGCAATCCATGGATTTATGCACCTCCACGCTAACCCAAACGATAGCTTACCATTACATAAAAAATGGATACATGAAAAATCATCTTCCTAAAATAATAGAAATGTATAAAAGAAAGCGTGACATAATGCTGCAGTCTTTGGAAGAATATTTCCCTCCTGGCTGTAAATGGACTCATCCGAGGGGAGGCATGTTTTTATGGGTTGAGCTGCCAGAATACATAAATACTGTTGAAATGTTTCCAGAGGCAATAGAAAAGAAAGTTGCTTATGTTACTGGAAAATCATTTTTTGTAGACGGCGGCGGCTTGAACACAATGCGTCTCAATTTTACGAATGCCGGGGATGATGAAATAAAAGAAGGAATAAAAAGGCTTGCTGAAGTTGTTAAGAAAAGAGTCAAATAACCTTCATTATCTTTGATTCATTGTAGCCTGTGATGACCTTCATATAGCCCCTTAACTCTTCATTAAGCTCTTCGTTTCCAGTATCAACTTTTAAATTTTCTATGGAAGCAAGTTTGTCTTTTGTGGCAACGACTATTATTCCTTCTTTTTCAACTTTTTTTATTACTCGCCAACTGATCTGCTGATTACCCCGTCCAAAAATGAAGCCATTACTCAGTGGAGCTACAATTATCCTCGCCTTATTTTTTGAAAGGAAATCGAGCAATTGTTCTTCATTTGCATCCTTTATAACCAATTTTC
>JAGGWA010000106.1 GCA_021157745.1 Thermoplasmata archaeon | reverse complement strand
CCATGGATACATGGTGTCTGGGTCATCGACGCCAGGATTCCATATGTCAAGACTATGCCCTGTTTCATGCATGAAAACACTTCCATAGACAATGGCCGGATCGACAAAGAAAAGCTGATGGCTTTTTTCATTCACATACATGGATGAAATCTGAAGGGCATCCCTTCTAAAGACGTATCCGGGGTATCCAGCATCATAGACAACGAGAGCATAGTGGAATACTCCTTGCCTCCATGCCTGCTCGCCATCATGGAGGAAATATCTGTTGTAATAATAGCCCAGCAGCCTTCCACTAACCTTCTTTTCGAATGGAATTATCTCGCCACCTCCCATGCAGCCATCATCGAGATGATAAACAATGTTATGCTTGTCATATGCTGTTGTAAGCAATTCCTTTGTTCCTTCTGGAAGCATGCTTGCTGGCTCTCCATTTGGACCAGCATCCATTTGATCAACCTCTATGAACAGATCCCTCCTAAAAGGATCAGAGTCCCATTGACTCGTCTCCCATTCCTCATAGTTACTCAAGCCATCATTATCAGGATCAAGATTTTTATGATCCTCTGCCACATTCGGGCTATACAACCATTCATCCTCTATTTTTCCATCCCACCAGTGTCGCCAGCAATAGTATCCATATTTAAATTCCCATTCTATTGGAACGCCATCGCCATCACTATCATTGCCACGATCATCTTTCATTGGATCCGTGTGGTAAATATTCGTTTCCACCCAGTATGGTATGCCATCGTTATCATAATCATTTTGATAAATATCGAACCATATCTCGCAATCTCTGTCGTTTTGGTATATGCTGTTATCATCGCATCCACAAGCTCTTCCATATCCACTCAAATCAGGATAACGCCATTTCATATCGCAGGGCAAATTTGCATCATCTCCAAACCAGTGGCCAGTTCTTATGCTATACGTCAAATCCAGATCATAGCTTTTTGGAAAATCATCATAGTTGTTGTCTATATCACAAAGCTCATCTATGCCAGGATCGGCATCCCATAGTTGTATCGTTATATTCACAAATTCAACATCATCTGGCACATCACAACTGACACTCCAGTTTGGATAAACATATTTCTGATTTCTCCATACAGGGCTTTTAAATTCCTCGCCATTTATGAAAACTTTAACATAAAAATCTGGATCGCTATATGGATCGAGTTTATCTATTGTTCTTCCAAGATAGGGCATTTCCAATGAGCGTATAGCCTTTATTTTTACGGTGACAGCAATATCAACCAGTGGATCATAATCCATGCTTGCTTTCGCTTCCTTTTCACTCCTTTCAGAAAAGCTGTTAAAAGAAATAACATTTAATGGAATCAAAATTACGATTGCAATCACTATTGCCACAAACTTTTCCATACAATTGGATAAAATCGAATTATAAAAACTTTGCACCAATTTTTATATACAAATCCCAAATTATCGGGTATGAAAAAAATAGCCTTGATAGCGATAGCATTGATTTTAATTCCTTCCATGGCTATCGGCAATTCAAGCAAAGGCGATGATCTGCCTCCATATTTCTCATGGCGCGATATTAATGGCATTGATTACACAACGCCTGTGAAAAATCAGGCGCCTGCGCCGACGTGCGAAGCCTATGCTTTGGTGGCTGTGCTTGAGACCAAGATGCAGTATGAGGTTGGCAAAATATACAATCCTGATTTATCCGAGGCACATCTCTATTTCTATGCTGGCGGTACAATAAAGGCAGGATATGTGAATATAATAGATGCAGCAAATTATCTTGTAGAGCATGGTGTTCCAGATGAGGGATGTTTTCCGGACCCTCATCGCCCATACGATTTCCCTTTTGAGAGTTTGGCTGGGTGGGAAAACAGGACAGTGAAAATAAAGGAGTGGGGATGGGTAAATCATGATATGGATTCCATCAAAAAGGCTTTGATAGAACGCGGGCCCCTCGCCATATGTGTTCATCTGTATAAGGATTTTTATTATTATCGTGGCGGAATATATCATCATAGATGGGGAAAGAGGGCAGGCGGGCACGTCATGATGCTCGCTGGATACGATGATTACAATCAGTGCTGGATAGTGAAAAATAGCTGGGGCAAAAGCTGGGGAGAAGATGGATGGGTGAGGATAGCATACGATAGCCTGGATATAGCAGAATGGTATGGAAAAGGAACTGGAATTATGTATTTAGATAGCATATACGGAAATTTAATGCCGCATGTTCCAAAAATTTATATTGAAAAGCCAACGATATACCATACATATTTTTTCGGCTTTGAATTTCCAACGATATTGAGGGACATTCCATTCATACAGAAGGGAGCACCTCGCATTTTTGGAGCCATACCGATAAAACTAAATGTTAGCAATGCAAGTATTGTTGAATTCTATGTGGATGGAAATTTAATGCAGGTTGATGAAGAGCAACCATATGAGTGGATTTATAATGGAAAAGAAGGTTTGCACACCATAGAGGTATATGCTTATGATGAAAATGGAAATGCATCGAAAGATATAATAGATGCATTTTTTATATAAAAAAGAGAATGGGGAGGGGGACACCGCATGTGCCCACCTTAGGGCGCTTTATTACATGCGGTTTTCCATTTCTTGATTTTAAATCTGTTTGGAATATATAAACGAGGAGGGGGGTTAAGTTGAGTATATAAAATTTTCGGTTAGCAATTTTTCAAAAAACAATGCGGGCGCCGGGATTCGAACCCGGGCATTGAGCTTGGAAGGCTCATATCCTAACCAGCTAGATCACGCCCGCATCGATTTGTATAAGTAGCAAGGCTTTTAAATTTTTTCGTGCTGTTTCATCGTGAGCAATAGGAAGTGCCGCAAGCATCTATCTTGCTGCTGCTGGCGCGGGACATATTCGAATCATCGACAATGATGTTGTTAGCGAATCCGATTTGAATAGGCAAATATTGTATTTGGAAAAGATTTGGGGATGAAAAAGTTATCGTGGCAAAAGGGGGAAAAAAGAAGAATGCTTTAGGGCTGTTAAAAGGTGTTGATGCGATTCTTGATTGCACCGATAATTTTCCAACAAGGTATTTATTGAATGAGATGGCTGTAACCATGGATGTGCCATTATTTTTTGCATCCTGTCGGGAAATGCAGGGATGATTGCAACAGTGATTCCAGAAAAAACAGCATGCATCCACTGCATATTTCCAATATCTCCGGAAAAGGGAACGCCAATTCTTGGAGCAGGTTCAATTACTAATAAAGAAGTATCCTTCCATTAAAAAATCCATTGAATATGCAATTTTTTCAATAAATTGTGAGTATGTTGATGCTATTTTTCTACTTCATAACCCGCTGCCTTCCATGCTTCTATGCCGCCCTCCAGATTATATATCTTGCTGGCCGACGAGCTTTTTACAGAATTCCACGCTTGTCACTCCAGTCTGGCAATATATCAGTAAATCCTTTTTCTCGCCATAAAAATCCTGTGGATTTGTATCCCATATTGCATCTGGTATATGCTCTCTGTTATAACTGCATTTGCAGCCTCTTACATCAACTATGATTAAATTATCATTGCTTTGGATCAATTTGTGGGCTTCATCAGCTGTGATATTCTGATATGAATTTGCATATTCCTGACTTTTTTGAATACATGCAGCAGAGCATATAATAATGAGTAGCAAAGGCAATAACTTAAGCCATTTCATGGGTTTAAACAATTTTTGATTTAATATTTTAACTTAGCATATTCTTGGGACAGCACTTCCTATCGGTGCTTCTATTATCCTTTTTCCTCCCACATTTGTTTCGAGAACAGCATATTCATAATCCTTTCTTGCCTCTCCTATGATGGCTGCATTTTTCCCTTCCGGAAGTTTTCTTATTTCTTCCAAAACATCTTCCGCCATTTCCGGAACAACTGCCATTGCATATATTCCTTCATTTGCCAGCTCTAAAGCATCGATTCCAAGCAATTCGCATATGGCTTTTGTTTCCTGTTTTATAGGCAGATCTTTTTCTCTTATTAAAAACCCTATGTTGCTCTTTTCCCTCCATTCATTCAAAAGATTGGCGAGTCCTCCTCTCGTTGGATCTTTTGCTGCTGTGATGCCTCCAATCTTCAGTGCTTTTTCCATTAATTTATTCAGGGGTTGTGCATCACTTTCAATGCTGCCCTCTATTTTATATCTGGCAGCCAGTATAGCGGCGCCATGGTCGCCAATGCTTCCTGTAACAATTATTTTGTCCCCATCTTCAATGTTAGAGTCGAGAAGCCATCTATGCTTTGCTTTCCTGAAATTCGATACAACTTCAAAATTTTCATCAAGATTGGGATGCCTTTTTCCTATGCCAGCAGTATTTATAAATATTTTATCAACACTACCCTTCTCAACAACTTTTGTATCACCAGTCGTTATTACAACGCCTGCTTTTTTCGCTTCCGTTGCCATACTCCTCATTATTTTACGGAAATCCTCTAGCTGGAAGCCTTCCTCAATTATGAGAGCAGAAGATATTGCAATTGGCAAACCGCCTATGGCTGCGATATCATTAACTGTGCCGCTAACAGCAAGCTTTCCTATG
>JAGGWA010000135.1 GCA_021157745.1 Thermoplasmata archaeon | reverse complement strand
CCGCAGGCCCCGAGGATATCCAGACTACCCCATCCGGGCATCATTTTAACACGTTGAGCATTGCTATTCTTTCAAGCACCAAATCAGCATACTTTGATTTGCTAACTGTTTTTAACTCTTTCTCTGTTATCCCAAACTTCTTAATTTTTTTAATGCTCGGCTCAAGCAATGAATCATCTATTTTTAGACCAAGGCTTTCAATGAAGACTTTTGCCTCCTCCTCGCTTTTTCCATAAAAAAGAAAAGCATATTTTCCATTATTTTTCGCTCCAGCGAATTTTATTGCTTCATTGATTTGCCTTTTTCCAGCCACATATAACAAAATTTCCATGTCAAGGCTTTTTGCCACGTTCTTTCCATATTTGAAGGCTTTTTCAGCATGATAGCATGCTGCCAGAATATGCTCCTTTCCGCATATAACACTTGCATCAAATATCTGGCATGGAGAACAAAAATCCTTTAATTTTTTTATTGCATCCTCAATATTTATCTTTCCTCTTGCTCCCAAAACAACTTTATTCATATCCCACCTGCCTTTTTATGCTTTCAGCTATTTTTTTACCAATGCTTGGAATGGTTGCAAGTGTTTCAACATTTGCTTTTCTCAATGTTGCTATACTTTTGAATCCATGCTTGTAAAGCTGGCGAGCTCTCACCCTTCCAATTCCCTTCAATTTTGTTAGAGAAAGTAACTCTTCCTTGCATCCATATTTTACCCGCAATCTTAACTTTGCCAGTTTTGGAACTGCTTTAAAATTAAACAGTCTTGCAAGCTCTTCCATTGCATGCAAAAGCCATTCAGCAGTTTCAACCTTTGCATGTATATCGCCAGGTCCAACATTGTATTTTACAATGATCTCATCATCCCTCTTTTCATTTATCCAGTCTTCAAGCAGACATGCTGTTTTCACTTCCGCCATGAAAAATTCATAGGCTGGCTCATACGGAGAAGGCGTTGGAAGTAAAAATTCTTCCTGCTCTATCTTTTCCTCAATCCATTCATCCTTATAGCTGGCGTATATGCAGCGCATATCTGGCGTGGCGGAAATAGCATGCAGATATGCAAAATCACTTCCAATGCCAGCAAGCAAAGCCTTCTTCATTTGCAAAGCTGATAGTGGATCGAGATATAAGTTGGTTGTTGTTTTTCCGAAAAGCGTAGCCTGCCATCTTTCGCCAATGCTTTCTATAAACTCATTTATCTCCAGAAAATCAATTATTTCCCATATTTTTTCCTCTGGAAGCATTCCAAGCTGATGAACATAAAATGTTTTTTCCATGAATTGCAGTATTTCGTCCCATGTTATGGCGAAATTTGTTGCTATTAGAGCAAGCACATGCATCCTCAATGCAGCCTCATTTGCCAGCTTCGAATAGATTGGCTCGACATCAGCCATGATATACTCTTCCCATATCCTTTCCTTCTCCATTTTATTTCTCGCTATAAGAATAGCCTCGCCATATTCATCATAGCCAGGTCTGCCAGCTCGACCCATCATCTGCTTTATTTCCATAACAGGAATGGGGCGCATGCCACCCTGCAATTCAGAGTATCGCCATAAATTTTTTATGATTACTCGCCTTGCTGGAATGTTTATGCCTGCTGCAAGTGTTGGTGTGGCAACAATACATTTTATCATGCCCTTCTTGAAAGATTTTTCCACTGCTTCCCTTGCTTTATTGCTCAATCCAGCGTGGTGAAATGCTATGCCATCTCTTATGCATGATGCAAGTTTTTTGGCGAGCATGTTATCCTCTTCTTCCACATTTTTTGCTATTTTCTCAAGCTCCTCCTTTTCTTCTTCATTTAAAAAGCTTGCCGTTATGGAACGCAATCTTTCAGCATTTGATTGTGCAACGCGCCTTGTATTGACGAATATCAAAGCCTGTCCATTGGATGCAAGAACATCTTCAAGCAATCCCTCTATCCTTGCATTTTTTATCGTTGCCTCGCTTCCATCTGCAAAATATATTTTCCTCCCGAACAGAACGCCTTCCTTTAAAGGCACCGGCCGCCAGTCACTTGCTATCAGCTTTGCATCCAGCCATTTTGCTATCTCATCAGCATTTTTTATCGTTGCAGAAAGCCCTATTATTTGAACATCATGCATTGTTCTAAACCTTGCTATTATGACTTCCAAAGTTGGACCTCTTGATACATCGTTAAGCAAATGTATTTCATCTGCAACAACAACCCTAACATCATACAGCCATTCAGCATTGTGACGGAGTAAAGAATCTGCTTTTTCACTTGTGCAAACGACAATATCATATCTTCCAAGATGGCTGCCCTTGCTCTGCAGATCGCCAGTTGAAATTCCAACTTTTATTCCAAGCTCTTCGAAAGCAAGCAAATCTTCGTATTTTTCTCTTGCCAGTGCTTTTAGTGGGACAATATAAATGCTCTTATATCCTTTCAAGGCTGCCTCAACAATCGTTATGTAGGCGACAAGGCTTTTTCCAGCTGCTGTAGGAATGGCAAGGAGAATGTTTTCTCCATTCAAAGCGTAAGGCAAGGCTTCTGCCTGCGGAGGATAAAGTTCTTCGATGCCCTTCCTTTTCAAAATTTTTATTATGCCCTCGTTGACACCAAGCTCTTCAAGCTTCATTTTCCTTCAGCAATTTTCTGATTTTTTCCCTGAATTCTTCCAAGTCTCCTTCATTTATTATTACGATATCTGCCATCGCTATAACATCTCCGAGACCCCATGAAAGCTCCCTCCTTTCGCGCTCTTTCATTTTTTCTATGCTTTCTGTGTCATCGGTGCGGCGGCGCTTTGCAATCCTTTCATATCTTATTTTTGGAGATGCATGTATGGCGACGAGAATAAAATTTTTTATATGCTGTCTGAACACTTCCACCTCCTCTATGTTTCTTATTCCATCTATGACAACGATATCCTTCCCTTTCAGCTCTTCCAAGCATTTCTTTGCCCATATCCCCTTCCCATGTTTTTTTCGCATCTCGTCAGCGAGCCCCCCAAGATTTTCGTCAGTCAATGCAAGTCCCTTCTTTTTAGCTTCTTTCCTTACAACATCACCCATTTTAATGACATCTATGCCAAGCTCCTCCGCCACCCTCACCGCTTCGCTTTTGCCGGCACCGGGCATTCCTGTAAACGCTATTGCCTTCATTTCAATCTCACCTTCGAATCTATTACTTTATCTCCCTGTATTTTTTTCACTTCTATAACATTTATCTCCACGCCCTCCTCAACCCTCTTTTCATACTCCTTTTTAATATCTTCTTTTATTCTCTCCTTTTTTTCATCATCATCCATCACAAGGTATATGTTTATTTTATCATAGCTCTCTTGCACAATCTGAAATTGAGAAATTATCCTGCTATTGTATCTTTCCATCACCTTTGCAGGTATGCCTGTAAAGGACAATGGCGGTATTATTCTGCCACTCGGCATTACAATCGAGTCTGCCTTCCTTCCAGCTATTCTACCAATCAATGGTGTATTTATTCCACAATCACATTCTGCATCCAATGGAATGATAAAATCATTGAGTCCATTGTATCTGATGATGGGAGTAGCATTTCCATACAATTTTG
>JAGGWA010000042.1 GCA_021157745.1 Thermoplasmata archaeon | reverse complement strand
TTATTTTTTCTATCAATTCATCACCATTTTTCAATCCAATTTCCTTTGCAATCATATCGTATTCTTTTCTTGCTTTTTTATTCTGCATGTTGAATTTCATCGTTTCTTCAAGCAACAATGCCACCGCCAAGCCGTGTGGAATGTTGAATATGCCAAGCTTGTGAGTCATTACATGGCATATTCCAACGCGGGCATTTGAAATGGCTATACCTGCCATGCAAGCTGCATAATGCATTTTTTCTCTTGCTTCTCCCCCTCCATTAACTGATTCTGGTAGATATTCGAATATATCTTTTATTGCCTTAATGGAATATGCTTTTGAGAAAGGGGAAGAAATTCTGGAAACATATGATTCTATTGCATGCGCCAAGGCATCCATTCCAGTAATGGCAGCTAAACTGGATGGCATTTTTTCTGGCAGTCTTGGATCAAGGATGGCCAAGGAAGGAGCAATATGTTTGGCAACGATACTATATTTCAATCTATTTTTTGAAATAACACTCGCCATCGTAACTTCGCTTCCACTACCGCTTGTGGAAGGAATTGCAACAAGTTTTGCTTTTTTATAATGATACAGAGCCGCTTTTGCAGTGTCTATAACGCTCCCTCCGCCTATTGCAACTATAACATCTGGCTTTTGTTTTTCAAGCACCTCAACGTACTTTCCAATTTCTTTTTCTTCTGGCTCGGGCTTTATGTCCTTTATGAGAAAATATGACATATTTATTGCATCTATAACCTCGTTGGTAAAACCATATTTCAGCATTGAATTGGAGGAAAATATCACCGCTTTCTCGCCATCTACAGAGAGTCTTTCTATGCTATCCCTTCCAAATATTATTTTTGTTTTAATGAAAAAATTTCCATCCATAAAAAGGATAATAGCAATTTATAAAAGATTTTCAAAAAAATTAAAATAGAAAGGAAGAGGGTTTACTTCCTTTTTCTCCTTGCGATGAGTATTGCTGCCAGCAATGCAACTGCAAATCCAAGGAGTTCGAATCCGGGCTGCTCCTTCGGCGGCTTCGTTACCTCAACGCTTACGCTTGCCTTATAGTATCCTTCCTTCTCTGCCGTTATTGTTATTGTGCCACTATTTTCTGGCTTGTATTTCACGATTCCATTTGCATCTGTTGTGCCAATCTGTGAGCCATCTACTTTAACTGTTGCATCTTTAACTGGATTTCCACCAAGCGTTGTAACCACTATCGTCATTTCCTTGCCCTTCTCTATTTTTGCTGGAGCATTTATCCTCAAACCAATGCCAACATCTATCTCAACTCCTGGAACTCTCTCTCCTTCCACTTTAAGATGTATCTTTCCTGTCTCCAGTGGAATCACTCCAAAGCTGAGTTTGCCATCGTTTCCAGTTGTTCCAACATCTATATCATTGCCATCTGGCATCTCCACAACTACATTCAGCCCGCCGCAGCCCTCATGCTTCAATGGATGTGTAACTTTTATGATTATGAGATTTTCTACACCGATATATGCAATTCCATTCGCTGGCTCAATGACAGATATTTCTGGAGATACAACCTTAAGCATGCCTGCAGCAGAAGCAAATTCATTGCCCACGCCTTTCGGTTTGAATTCAAACGTTATATTTCCTGTTGCTATGGCATCGATGCCTGTTATATTTGCTTCACCATTCACCACTTCAAGTTCTGTATCGCCACCATAGTTTGTCAAATCTGTTATATTATGTATGCGCAAGGTTCCGTTCAATGCTTTTCCATTCCAGGTTACTGTAAATGTTATTGTCATGTTTTTATCAACGCTCTTGACAAGCATCGTTGGGTTCACTGAAACACTTGCTTTTGTAACCTCAAAGCTTGGCTCCGAGCCAGATGGAACATCATGCTTCTTGTTTTGTGACGTCACATACAGGTAATATGTGCCTGCTTCTGTTTGAATATACTCGAAGGTGTAGTTTCCTTGGCTCACTTTCTCATGGGCTATTGGTGTAAGATCACCTATTTCAATTTCTCCATTGTGCAACTTTGTAAGCTGGCTTTCATTGAGCACATAGAAGTAATAGCCCGATTCATCATCATATGGTTTACCATCCTTTGTTATGTTAACTTTGAATGTCGTTTTCTCTCCAACAAGTGCTTTATCAGGCGCAATCTCAACACTCAAATCATGTGCTGCTTTCGATTTTATGATGGCATAGGCATACTGGCTACCATAGAATTTAGCCATGGCGATAATATTAACGCCCGCATATTCAGATGAAATATTTGTGAATGTGTATGCACCATCGCTAGTATACACGCCACTCACATTCTTTATCAATACCCAGTTTGTGCCCTGCCAGTATGATGGCATCTCATAGTATAGCCAGAGTTCATCAACATATGGAACAGCCTGTCCATCTTTTGTTATTGTCACCGTTATATCTGTTGGTGTATCAACGATAACTTCAGTTGGCTCAGCGGTTACTTTTCCTCCATTTTTAACATTTACAACAACACTATCGCTTCCCTTGTCTGGCCACGTTACATTAACATATATCTTTCCGTTTCCATAGGCTGGAAATACCGTTATATTCCATATACCATCCTTCCAGTAATGATATGCTTCTTTTGGTGGAGAATACAACACATCCCCTTCAACCTTTATTCTCTTTGTTAGATTATCTATCGTAAAGCCATGCTCTTCATCCGCAAATGTAGTCATGTTTTCTCCGAAGATCTGAACCTGTATCATTTGTACATTTGTATCTTTATCAGTTACATTTATTGTAGCAGATGAGAGAAGATTCATATTAACATTTGGAGCTGGCTGTACTGTAAATTCAATGCTTCCGATATATTCCCAGTCAGAACTTCCAACGATGTCTGCTTTTACACTCAAAGTGTAGTCACCAGCCTCCCACATGCCGGATGTTATTTTCAGTATTTTTCCATCCACATCAAAATTCATTTTTTCTGTATTTTCATCTCCACTCGTATTGATCCATGCATAAGGTTTGCCATCCTTCAGGACAGATATGTTATAATCATTGGTGAGGATCATGTTTCCGCTGCTATCTGTGACTTCAAATATTATTTCCCCTATATTGAATCCTCCCTTTGCTGTATTGTTCTTCAACGTGATGTTGGCTTCGATGCTATTCACAGTGAATATTGTGTAACCAAAAGCATTTGGATTTGAAAAGTTGCCATCTCTTGCTGTAATATTGTATTTGCCTGCTCCATAATAACCCATTCTTATGTTTTCCAGTTTATAGGAGCCATTCGCATCTGTTTTAACCTGGGCAATGAAAGCGTCCACGCCAGCGGTTGCGCCAGGCGCCCATATTTCTACAGTTATGTTCTTCATTGGATTGCCATCTTTATCATTTACATATCCTTCTATGGTAACATAACTTGCTGCCCCGCTCTTGGCATAGTCCACGCTTTCAGGCGATACTGAAACATTCAATTTTATTGGCAATACCCTGATGTAAAATGTTCCTTTAACGGTATCATCAACTCTCCACAATCCAACCTTGTCAAATTTCACATTGAAGAATAGCACATCACCAAGCGAGCCATCTTCTGTTTTATAAACACTTCCATCGGAGCGATACAATGTGACGGTTCCCTCTGTATTATTTACATGAATATTCTTCACATCATTGTAGTATACTGTTTTGATGGAAACATCAAGTTGTGTTATGGTGAATGCTGCTGATTCATCTGTTGCATTGTTTTCTTCTTCGTCTGTCGCTGTTATCTTTATCGTATAATCCTTTTCTTTTTCCAAGCCTGTTGAGTCCCAGTAATATATGCCGGTATTTTCAAGCTCGCTTGCAATTGTATGCCATTCTCCACTTTCATTTTTATATTCCAATTTTATCTTTAACTTGCTTCCCGTAGAGGAAGAAGCATTCCATTTGATTGGAATGATACCACCAATAATTTCTCCTCCAACTGGATAGAGCAATTCGATACTCACAGGAGGTATATATTCTTCCAGCGTTACAGTCCTCTGGGCAATGTTATTGCTGGCGTCGCTATCATTTCCAATGCTTGCATTTACCACAATTGTATAGTTGCCTGGCGTTAGTCCTGTTGTATCCCATGTTCTCCAGAAATCAGTTGTATCGTTTACAGTCGCATTCCATAATCTTGTTTCTGGACCAAATACTACGCTTCCATTGGAATCAACGACTTTCATACAAATGCTAACGCTCTCGTTGAAATCGCCAAAGTTGGCAATCCTCGTTCTTATTGTATACTCATTCCCTATGAAGAGACTCTCTGTTGTGTTCACCACATTGCCATTGTAGAATATTTTTATTCCATTTCCCTCTGGGTAATAACTTGTGTCTATCCCCACATCATGAATGCTGCTTCCGTTGACGGCTTCTCCAATTTGCAAGACGGCGAAAGCGCTCGCTATTAAGGTGGCAATTACCACCAAACTCCCGATTTTCCTAATTAATTTTTTCCCATACATTTTATTCCCCCTTAGGTTGGCTTTTAAAATGCTTTTTCATTTTTTAACCTTTTCCTTTTTTTCTTTGGACAAAGAAGAATTCCCATCCCTTTATATAAACATTTTGCTTTTTTACAAGAGGATGACATGGAAATATGAACATTTTGCAAGAAGTCGTCAAAGAAATTGCGGGAGTTATTCATACAAACCATGTTTATAATGCCTGTAAAGCCTCTTCACCTGCTTATCATATGCAACCCATCTTTCATGCCACACTGGATTGGTCCTTTTCAGCTCTTCCAAGACAATGTCCCTGATCTCTTTTGTTTCAATCTCTTCTTTTTCAACGCTCTCCACTTTTTTGGCTATTTCTCTTGCTTTTTCCAGCGGCGCCCCGCTTTTTACAGCTGCGACAACAATCTTCTCAGGAATGAATTCTTCTTTTCTCCCGTCTTTTTTAATAACAAATTTTGGCATAAATTTTATTGCCTGCATGCTATATAAATCTTCAACAATTTTTTATATGAAAATTTTATATTAATGGAGGTCGGGGTGGCTCAGCCTGGTGAGAGCGCCTGACTCATAGGCGCAGCCCAAGGGTTCGCTGGGAAATCAGGAGGTCGCGGGTTCAAACCCCGCCCCCGACATTTTT
>JAGGWA010000133.1 GCA_021157745.1 Thermoplasmata archaeon | reverse complement strand
CTATTTTTTCTGGTTTGGCAGCAATGCTTTTAACGATGCTTCCAACTGGGAAAACATATGTTTTTACTTTATATGGAAGCATTGGATAGCCAGCTATATGCAAATATGGCATTTGCTCAACTATGCTGGCATACCCCTCGCTGTAAGAAATGTTAATGCTTATTGTTTCATTTGCTGAAATTGTCGTAGTGTTCATTACAACATTTCCAGCATTTATGAAAAATGCTGGAATAGCTATCATAACTAAAATTGCAATTAGCTTATTCATGAATGGAAAAGGAAAGCTTAATTTTAAATTTTATGGGCAACCACAGCAAAGCTCACGCTTTTCAAAATTCTCCATTCTTTTAAGTAACTTCAAAGATGGTAAAGCTATTTCTTTTATTCCCTCCTCATATGCAATTTCATCTATTTTTTGGCGGCGGGGGCGCATGCAGCCAAGAGCGATCCTTTTAAACTTTTTTCTCGCTTCCCTGAAAAACTCCCTTAACTCTTCGATATCGATGCTTACATTTTCAAAAGGAGTTTCTTTTGTTGGGATTATTACATCTATAACAAGTTTCACAATTTTATATTTCTTTAGCATATCAAGCAATTCCCATTCCTCGATTTTTCCATAGTTCAGTCCAGCTGTTATATGCGGCGAGACTGCAACACCAGCATCGATAAAATATTCCATGTTGCGGAAGTAATCGGAAGGCGTTGCATCCAAACCATAAACATTTTTTATTCCGTTGGCAGAAGGTAAGTCAACAAAAGCAATGTCTATGCTCTCTCTCGCCATGCTTGCGATTTCTTCATCAATGAATCCTGGATGTAATGCAACACAAAATTTTTTTCTCAATTCCTTCATATGGGGAAGCATTTTTTCAAGGTTCTGCAGTTTTCCATGCTTATCAAAGCCACCACTTATCAAAACTCCATTTAGTTTTTTCTCCCCCAGTTTCAACAATTCCTCTCCATCGTATATCTTCTTCATTCCTTTAAGATATTTTCCCATGCAATGCTTGCACAAAAGCTTGCAAGGCGAGATGGAAACAGGCAGAAATTTAGGCATCGGATAATATGCTATCATTTTGCCTCTTCAAGAAAGTTTTTGAAAATCTCCATTCCGTATTGAGTATGCTCCACCTCTGGATGAAATTGAAGACCAAAAAAGGGCTTCGTTTTGTGCCGCATGGCTTCAACTTTGCAGTATTGGGAGGAAGCGAGCAAAATAAAATCTTCTGGAAGTTTTGTCACCTCATCGTTATGGCTTTCCCATGCAATTATCCTGTCTGGCAGCCCTTTAAAAATCCCATCATGCTCAATTATTTCAATCTCAACCTTTCCATATTCTGGTATCGAAGCAGGCGAGCACTCGCCGCCAAAAAATCTCGCCATGTATTGATGACCTGCGCATATTCCAAGTATTGGCACATCTGCCTTTTCAAGATACTCATCAACATTTCCAAGCCTTTCCTGCATGCCCACGCGAGGGGCGCCGCCCGAAAGCACGATGGCGTCGCCATCACTTATCCTTTCAAATGGAACATTGTTTGCCACTATCTTAGCATCTACACCAAGATATTTCAAAACTCGCCACTCACGATGTGTCCATTGGCCGCCATTGTCTATGACATAAACTTTCATGCTGATATTATAGCATGATTTAAAATTTTGCCTCTTCAAAGAAGCATAATCATGTCAACAACGGATTTATAGCAAAATCTTTTAATAAAACTTTTTGTTTTACTTTTTAAAGGTGATTGTATGAGGAAGATAGTCGAAGAAGCATTTGCTAGGGAGCAGAATGAAATTGAGCTTTCAGAAGAGGAAAAAAGATTGCTTGAGGAAAAAAACAGGGAGCTTGAAGAAGTTTTAAGTGGCTTGAAGCCAAAAATTAAGGTCATAGGAGCTGGAGGAGCTGGAACAAATACAATAGAAAGATGTGTTGAAGCGAAAATCTATGGAGCAGAGTTGATAGCAATAAATACCGATGCCCAGCATCTCCTGCATGCGAAGGTTCCCCATAAAGTTCTCATAGGAAAGCATGTTACAAAGGGCTTGGGAGCAGGCTCATTGCCAGAAAAAGGAAGGGAGGCAGCTTTGGAAAGCGAGGCGGAAATAAAAAAGATTGTTGAAGGCGCAGACATTGTTTTCATAACATGCGGCTTGGGCGGCGGCACAGGCACAGGCAGCGCCCCCGTGGTGGCGAAGCTGGCAAAGGAAAGTGGCGCCCTCACGCTCGCTGTGGTAACGATGCCTTTCAGTGTCGAAGGTCGCGTTAGAAAGGAAAATGCTGAAATGGGTCTCGCAAGGCTCAAGGATGTTACCGATACAGTCATAGTCATACCAAATGATAAGCTCCTCGAGCTTGTTCCAAGAATGCCGATAAACAAAGCCTTCAAAGTGGCTGATGAGATTTTAATGAGGAGTATAAAAGGAATAACTGAGATGATCACCAAGCCAGGCCTGATCAATCTTGATTTTGCGGATCTGAAAACAATAATGAAGCAGGGCGGAGTTGCCATGATTGGATTGGGCGAGTCAGATGGAGATAATAGAGCTGTTGAAGCAGTCAATGAAGCTTTATCTTCGCCTTTGCTCGATGTTGATGTAAGCGAGGCTTCTGGAGCTTTAGTAAATGTGATTGGTGGCGAGGACATGACCATAAAAGAAGCAGAGGGCGTTGTTGAGGAAGTTTATTCGCGCATAAATCCAGATGCAACGATAATATGGGGAGCAGGCGTTGATCCATCGCTAAAGGGAACTATAAAAGTGATGGTTGTTTTGACAGGGGTGAAATCAAAACAGATTCTTGGACCATCTACAGAAATAGAGGGAGAACAACCATATGGAATTGATTTGATAAGATAAAATGATGGACGATCTGATTAAAAAGGCATGG
>JAGGWA010000058.1 GCA_021157745.1 Thermoplasmata archaeon | reverse complement strand
ATTGCACCAGCAGAAATGAGAGGGCAACGGGCTTTTTCCATGGCTTGTATGAAAATTTGGAGATGCCAGCAAAATTATTGCTATGGCGATGATGAATTTCTTCAACCGCATATGTATAATTTTGGAGTCCTATATAATTTTTGCAAATCCATTTAAATTTCATTCGAATACATAGTGATGTCATTGTTTAATTTGATCGCCATGCTATTCATAGGATCTTTTGCAGGTGTAATAATTGGCGTGATGGGGGCGAGCGGCGCCGTGATAATGGTGTCCTTGCTTTATCTTTTGCTCGGTTTTTCAATGCATGAAGCCATAGGGACGACTCTTATGGCGAGTTTCATAGCTTCTTCGGTGGTTGCGTATGTTTATTATAAAAATGAGAATGTGGATGTGCTGCCATGCCTCTGGCTTGCTTTTGGTGCATTTCCTGGCTCGCAACTCGGGGCTTTCATTTCTTTCAATACGCCTGATAGTGAGCTTAGGAGCATTTTTGGGATTTTGCTGATAGCTTTGGGAGCATATTTATTTAGGGAAAGAGAAGAGAGCATAATAAAAAAATTTGAAAGGATCCACATCAAGAATGAAAAATATAGATATGCTATGGCAATCATAATAGGATTTGTTGTCGGTGTTATAGCAAGTGTTTTCGGAGCAAGCGGCGGAATATGGTTTCTTGCCATCCTTTTTCTAATTTTTGGTATGCCATTGCACAAAGCTGTAGGAGGAGCAGCTTTTTTAATGGCTTTAACGGCTTTGTTCGCCACCATTGCTCATGCAAGATATGGAAATGTTGATTTTATCGCCGCCATAATCGTTGGAATAGGGGCAGCTATAACAGGAAATATAAGTGCAAAGTTTGCAAATAAGGCAGCGGAAAAATTACTGATGAAGGCTGTGGCAGCTTTACTCATTGCTTTGGGCATATTTTTATTAATTTTGCAAAATATGGCGTAGAAAAGCGGAATTTTAAACAAATAAATACAAATTTTCCAAAAATTAATATACTCAAAGCCCTTTCAGCGTCATGGCAAAAACATCTCTTGGGCTGGAGGAAAATATTGAAGGTGCGCTCTGCTATTTGCTTGGATGGGTTACAGGCATTGTATTCTATCTGCTTGAAAAGGAAAATAAGTTTGTTCGATTCCATGCAATGCAGTCCATATTGACATTCTTTCCGTTATGGATAATTTCAGTCCTGTTCGGAGGATGGAGCTGGTTCCTCTTCTGGCATGCATGGGTATTCTTGGTATGGCTTTCATGGCTCATATGGATACTCATGTTCATACTATGGATCGTTCTTATGATAAAGGCATATCAGGGAGAAATGTATAAGTTGCCAATAGTTGGAGATATGGCAGAGAAATACATTTAAGCCATCTAAGTCTCTTCCCCTTTCCATATTACAAGCTGTGGGAATGGAATCTCTATTCCTGCTTTTTCCAGTGCAACCTTGATTTTCCATAGCATCTCGGTTTTCACTCCATACCACTCGCTTGAAGGAGCCCATATTTTAACCACCAAGTCCACACTGCTGTCTGCAAGTTCTTCAACAAAAATCTGAGGGGCAGGCTCTTTCAATATGAGAGGATGCTCTTCAAGCAAATTTTTTATCACTTCTATAGCCTTATCTGCATCGCTTTTATAAGCTATACTAACTTTATATTCAAATCTTCTCGCAGCATGAGCATTGTAATTGTATATGTTTGAGGTGAAAACCTTCTCGTTAGGAAGGCGAACATAAATTCCATCCCATGTCCTTATCGTCGTCGAAAGCACCCTTATGTCTTTAACAACGCCTCCAACATCCCCTATGGAAACGCCATCCCCTATCTGTATCGGCTTTTCCGCCATCAAAAACAGCCCACTCATGAGATTTGACACCACAGTTTGCGTAGCCAAGCCCAGGACAATGCCGGCGATGCCGCCCGCCACCAGCAGCCCGCTCAATGAAAAGCCTATGTAGGGTATGGCTATGATGAAACCGATGATAATGATCGTGTAATAAGCGATTTTTTCTATTGCCACCAGCGTAGTCTTGGGAACCTTTTCCTTCAAAGCCCTCCTTATGTTCAGCCTGACGATTTTTGCAATTACTACAGCTACAACCAGTATGGCTACGAATATGAATAAATCAAGCAGTGTAACGCCTTTCATGAGTTCATGATTCAGCATTTTTGATATCTCTGCTTGCAGGTTCATAATCCCCACTCCATAACAAATTTTTTCTCAAGCTTTTTTATCCCTTTTGCTTCATATATGTCAATGCTTGCTTCCATATTTTTTGGCTTCCTTGAATTGAAAGCTGTTTCAGCCATCGTTTTTTTAAGTATGTTAACATGAGTATGCATGTATGCGTGGCTATTGTAAAAAATCTTCATATCAAAAGCTCTAAATACCATTTTTTTAACCTCAACCCATTCCCTGTAGCTATTTTTTACATCCACCCTCATTATTCCTTCATGCAACTTTTTCACTTCAGGCTTATCATGATATATCTCACTTTTCCACCATCTGCATATTATTCCCTGCTCTGGAGAGCCATACAATGTGTATTTTTGCTTTGCCATCGTAAATATATCTATTCTTTCAACATCTTTTTTATCAACGAGGAATATGCCGACTTCTATTGGAAATTTTAAATAAAAGGTGTCTTGGATTGAAGGTTCTATTATATATGGATTTTCAAATTCTATCAATAAATGCTCGGCAACGCCAAGCTTCGGCAAATTAACGGGCTCGACAGGAACAACATACAAATTTCCAGATTCGGCAGACACAATTTTTTCTATTTCATCGCCTCCTGCTTTGCGATAATATCTCTTTATCTTTCCTTTTCCTTCTATTCTTATCTCAACGCCATTTTCTTTTATTTCATCATTCAATCCATATTTTCCAAACACATTGAAATAATCGTTTCTGATATAAAAATTTGTTTTATTTTGTTGATGAAAGTGGACCGGTCGGGATTTTCAGGCAACTGCCTGGAAACGCAACTTGCAGGCAAGTTGCAATTTGAACCCGAGACCTCCACCATGCCAAGGTGGCGATCTTCCAGCTGATCTACCGGCCCACTGCCAATATATGCTTATTCATTCATAAAGGTTTTTGTCTGTTGCAAAATGATACAATTCCCAGCAATAAATAAAAAATTCCTGACAGAATGAACAGAATGAAATGATATGAATCAATCTCAAGTCCCATGTAAAATGAACATTCTCACAGCCTTCTGAGTATTCAATCTGGTTTGATTCATAAGGCAATAAAATGAAGAAAACTAAAGAGAACCAAGATCACAGGAATAGCAAATTTTATCCCTCTTACAATATATTTCCTGCATAGACTGATTGATTACATTGGCTTTGCCTTACTGGCTATTATTTCTCTTATGGTTTGTTAATTTGATAAAGATTCTCTTGCATATTTTGAATGGCAGGGATAGAAATGCTGAGTAAATTGTTCAGTATTTCAAAAATTTTTGAAATGGCAAAGTTTATATAATCTTCTCCTATAATATTTCAAAAAAATTTGAAATGATGATATTGTGATGAGGAACATCGAACGCAGGTGCCAGATTATCAAGAATTTCGTGCATTCTGGTTTGCAATTGTTATAGGGGCATGGTGGTGAATATGAAAAAACTTGAGATACCTGATGAAATCGAAAAAGAAATGCGGAAAAAAGGCGGTTGGAGTAGCATCAAGAAAAATTTACCCCTAAAAGAGATAAAAGAAGTTGAAAAAGTGATGAAGGTTCTATCCTACGACACCAGACTGAGAATTATATACGCTCTATCAGAACAGCGGATGTGCGTCTGCATGCTTATGGAACTGACAGGATGCTCATACTCAAAATGTTCCTATCACCTCTCAAAGTTGAAAGAAGCAGGACTTATAAAAGCAACAAGAAAGGGAAATTATCTTATTTATTCGCTCACGCCTTTTGGAAGAAGCATTGTCAGGCATTTTAGGAAATATAAGCCAGAGGTGAAAAATGAGTGAAAGGAGGATGAAACAGAAAGCAAGAGTGAAAATTCTCCTGTAAAAAATGTAAAAGTCTCAAAAAAATCGCTAATAAATTTGTCAATGACTGTTGTTTATCCGCCAAATGGCTTTCGTTTCCACATTTTAAGCAATGTTACGCCCAAAATTTTGGCAATTTTTGGTGATTTTATACGGCGTTATGAGGACAAAAGCTTGAATTTGAGATGGTAAAATGTAATAAAAATTGCAACTGGCAAATTATACAATGGCAGTATAATTAGCTTGAAATGGCAAAGTCAGGTATTAACTTCATTGATATCAAAATATTCCGGGTCAAAATCTTCACCGAGCCATTCTATGATTTTTTCCTCATAGTCGGGATGGTTTTTATTTTCTTTTATTTTCAGCAGTTCAAGATAACCAAATACTCCCCCGCAATCTTCTGGAGGACAAGCCCTTTTACCATCAATGCAAATGGGAAGTGTTTTAGACTCATCATCTTCAAAAATTTTTTCAACTAAAATTGTATGAACCCAAGAATCTCCAAAATCATATAAGTAATGGATCCTTTGCTTTTCCAATTTTACGAAATCCCTTAACTCGGTTTTGCGGGCTGAAAATGTTTTTCTTCTTGGCATAAAATTCTTCCATACAGCATCTACAAAAAATCTATCTTCGGAGGCTTCTATAAATGTTCCATCAATCTCAAATTCATATAAGTGATAATTTTCCCATCCCATTACGATTTGAATAATGTTATGCAAATTTTCAAAATTTATATTGTCTTTGACCAAAAATCTCCTCCATAT
>JAGGWA010000071.1 GCA_021157745.1 Thermoplasmata archaeon | reverse complement strand
ATGCTGGGGAAATTTTGTTGATAAATTGCAGCGATTTTTTGATTAAAAATTTGAGCATAGAAAATGCAGATGTTGGGATAGAAATCGTTTACGGGCAGAGCAATAAAATAGAGAATTGCAAAATATATGGAAATGATGACTGCGGAATTTTAATCATCAACTCATCATATAATGAAATATGCAAATGCAAGATAAAATCGAAATATGGTTATGGTTTGCATGCAATAAATTCCTTTAAAAACAGCATCCATGACAATGAATTTATTAAAAATGGCATTCAACTCCTGTATTCCAACAATAATTCAATAACAAATAATACGATAGATGGAAAATATATTCTTCAAATTGGGATGAGAATTGATATAAGTAAAAGAAATTTTATAGCGTATAACAACATAACTGGCTGCTGGGACACTGGCATAGTAATTGCATCTCGTTTATCTATCGATAAAAACATCATTTATGGGAACAATTTTTACAGAAATGGGGTTCATGCCATATGGATTGCAGATTCATTTGCAAATATGATTGTGGAAAACAATTTCATTGAGCATCCTGTTACGGCCAGTTTTGAAAATGGATGGAACGTATGGCTCCATAATTATTGGGATGGCTGGCGCAGCCCGATTCCAAAGCCAATCTATGGCTACATAGAAGGATTTGGTGGCACTCCATTATTTCCTCTTATAAATTTTGATTGGCATCCAGCTTTGAAGCCGTTTGGAGGGAGAAAATGAAGAAAATGATTGTGGCTATCATGATTTTTATGCTGTCTGTGCCTGCAATTTCTACAAATGAAGTGATAAATCATTCGAGCATTGAAAAGAATGATGGCAACATCTTTTATGTTGGTGGCAATGGTGAGGGGAACTACACAAGCATACAGGATGCTATAAACAATGCAAGCAATGGAGATAAAATAATAGTTTATCCTGGCGTGTATAATGAGAGGATAGAAGTAAACAAAAGCCTGTGCATTACTGGGAAAAAAGATGAAAAAGACGGAGAATTGCCTGTAATAATATATAACGGAGAAATAGTTGTTAATATAAGTGCGAAAAATTGCACCTTGAAGTATTTCAGAATAATAAATTTATTTCCAAACAATATGACATCATATACGCTAAATATTTTTTCAGATGGAAATGTGATTGAAGGAAATGTAATTGAAGGTGGTTTCATTGGTATAAGCTTGTTCTATTCCTCCTGTAATATACTTAAAAATAATGTTGTCAAAAAGACAGGCGAAGAAGCAATATCGCTGGATCATAGCAATCATAATACAGTTGAATCGAACAGAATCATTTACAATGAATGGGATGGCATTACTTTGTTTGCTTCAAGTAACAACATAATAACAAAAAATGAAGTGAAATGGAATGAATGCGGAATAACAATACTGGCTTATTCATCAAATAATGAGATAAGCTGTAACAATGCATCGGAAAATACAAATTATGGAATAACGGTTCAGGGAGCATCAAACAATAAAATAATTGGTAACCATGTTTACAGGAATAAAGAGTGGTGTGGAATAAGCATTGCAGCATCTTCCAATACAATATCCGAGAATATGATCGTGGCAAACAATTGGGCAGGAATGGATATAGAGGGAAGGAAAAATATAATTTCGAAAAATGTTATTAAAAATAGCAGAATTGGCCTATTCTTGGAAGGATTTGGGAGAGAATGCAGGAAAAATATGATTGTTGGCAATGATTTTATCGGGAATGAAAGACACGCAGGATTCTGGTTTGAGGAATATTTGCCTCCTTCAAATCTATTTTTCCACAATTACTGGGAGGGCTGGCGGGCGCCGCTGCCGAAGCCAATTTTTGGGACATGGAGTATAGTTATTCCATTTCATGGAGACGTGGACATTCCATGGTTTTTATTTGATTTTATGCCTTCCCTGAAACCTCTTAAAGATTAAGAATGAGAGTATTGCAACAATGGCTATAACAGGATATATTGTGTTTGTATTCGTGTTATCTGGCTGTGTTACCGAGCTAAAATAAAATTCAACGTCTTCATTCATTTTTTCCGGTTTTATCACAGCCCTGAGTTTTGTTAAATAAAATTTTTTATAAACGAATTTACCTAATATGGTATAGTTCATTACATCCTCTGGAGCAATCCAATCGCTATACTCCATTGAAAATTCATAATTTTTTGGATGGCTTTCTTTATCCGAAAAAACATAAAGAAGCACCTCTGTCGCTTTTCCATTCAATGATGTTATTCTTAAAGGATAAACAATCTTGTTGCTTTTAAAAATAAATTCTATTGCCTGTATATCACCACGATGCATCATGTATTTTATTTCCTCCACACCAATCTTTGATTTGATTACATCAATAACATTTTCCTCAATTTCATTTCTCTTTCCCTTGTATTTTTCTACTAGATAATAATAGCGAGAAGAACCAAAGTAGCTTATCGAAGAAGCAATCGATTCTGAATATAATTTGCCTTCTTTTATATCCTCATATATTCTGTAGCATATTCTATCTATCAAGTCATATTCATCAATTGCATATATGCCATGTTTCTCATATTTCTGCATAACTTCATTGTATCCCTTTTCCCATATTTCATTTTCTATGGAGTATTTAACATCAAAATACATCCATGTTTTTAGCTCGCCATAACTTTTCCATCCCCAGTATTCATGGTAAAGCCATTTCCATCCTCCATAATCATAACCATTTTCTATTCCCAATTTACTTGCAATCGATTCATTATAAGATTTTTTTAATGAAATATCATTGATTAAATCAATCGTGAGATATTTTTCTGCATCAGATATGGTTTTTATTCTGCCATCTATTTCACTCAGCCATTCTATCCTTTCTTTTATATATGCCTCAATATCTATTTTCATTAAAGCAAAACACCATTTCTTTTCAATATAGTATTGAACCGCCTCATCAATTTCTTTTGGAAGAATATATCCATGTTTTTCCGCCCATTGAATGAGCAATGAGGCGTTTGTCGCATTTACAATGGAAACATTATATATCCCGACCTGCTCCTGCTTTATCAAAGAAACTCCATCTTTCCATGAATGATCACCAAAATTAATATTCTCATTCGATGTTAATGTTGACAGTTCATAAAAAATTTCAGCATCCACTTTTTCCATATCTGGCACAGAGGGCAATGGAACAATCCAGCCAAAATCTGATACATTTCCTTCATATCTTACCTGTAATATTAGTTTCTCATTTCCATTATCAAAAAATATTATTGCTTTTTGGTTGGGCTCATAAACATCCTCATAATAATGATGCAAAAAGACACCATCTGCATTTGCATATGAAACAAGAAGCAGGGGCAATAGAAAAATTAACTTTTTCATGTTATTATAAATGCATATTTAAAAAACATTGCGAAAATATTTTTAGTTTCCTCCATTATATTTTTGGAGGTAGAAATGAATCTATGGCAGCATTTGCTTTCATTCTTTCCACGAAAGATGCATTTTTGTTGAATAGTATTGGAATTGCTCCTTTTACTTCATATGCCATTTTTGCAATTTCATTGCTTCATTTACTGGCAACTCTTTTCTTATTTCTTTTATTCCATGCAGTGTATATATTCTCACTGGAACTTCCATTGTCTTAGATTCATTTTCTTTTGTTGCTATTGAATTTCCAACTGGAATAAAAGAAGCAAGAAGAAGAAGAATGGAAATAGCTGTAATGGAAAATACTGTTTTATTCATGCTAACACGTCTTATACCAAAACTTAAATTTTTATTTCTCATTTTTATTCAACTCTCTTCATTGCAATAAAGGGACAGAAGCCAATAGCTATAGCTGCCCAAGGTATAGTAATTACCGAACCTGTAAATCCAAGCGTTATTGCTCTTAACTCATACCCCTCCAATTTTTTATATCCAAATAAACCCCATGTCTCTATCTCTGGATGTTGTGGATAGAAACCATAGGGGACGAAATTCCAATATCCAATTGTTGTAGGATGTGGGATGGCATCAAGAATAACTAATAATAGAAAAGCGATGTCGCTAATTATTATTAAATTACTCAAAAATAATAGCCACAAAATCAGATTATAAGGATAGATACCTGCTCCGCCTAATCCATACATACCACACATTGCATTTACTTCCCACCCCCTGTTGAAATAATCTTGCCATAGCATACAATTTCTTCATTTCCATGCTATTCTGCTTCATGAAATATTTCCCTGTAATAAGCTCTTTTACTTCTTTTATACTCATTTCTCCAAGCAATTCATTCTTTTTCAATTCATATAAAAATGAATCTATGGCAGCATTTGCCTTCATTCTTCCCACGAAAGATGCATTTTT
>JAGGWA010000131.1 GCA_021157745.1 Thermoplasmata archaeon | reverse complement strand
CATAGCAAGCTTAATAAAAATGCTCTATTATAACATTGCGCTGGGATAGCCTAGCCCGGAAAGGCGGCGGCCTCGAGAGCCGCTGGGCGCAAGCCCACGCAGGTTCAAATCCTGCTCCCAGCGCCTACGATTTTTTGTACAAAAGTTCATGCGATTTTATGGTTAAAAACGCTATTAATGCTGCGGGGATTTTTCGACCAAAAAGCAAGGTGAATAAATGATTATGCACTTTTACGTCTTGTACTCTCATACATATGTTTTCTTCATCCAGAGAAATTAACTGACACCATGCTGCATCAAATATGTTCGCAATCGATAAGAGGAAAGAAGCCACAAATATCCAAAATTTATCGATTATTGATTTACATGCAACAACATTTATAAAATGATTGCGATTATGGTAGATATGTGGAAAAAAATTTATTCATATTTTGAAAAATATCCCGCTCAACAAAAAGTTGTGGCTGCCATGCTTTCTTATGGTTTATCTGTAAAGAATGGCAAGATTTATTGTGGGGATATAGAGCTATCGGCATCTAAAATGGCGAGAGCATTGAAAGTGGACAGAAGAGCAATCATAATGACTGCAGATACCATAATGAGGTATAAGGAACTGAGAGATTTTTTTTCAAATCTGGTGCCAACTTGCAATTTTAAAGAAGTTGCAAGCACAGTTGGATGGGGCGTTATAGAAATAATACCAAAGGATGCTTCCATGCCTGGCATATTGGCGGATGTGGCGAGAATAATTGCAGATGAAAATATAAGCATAAGACAGGCCATAGTTGATGACTATGTTTTGAAGGAAGAGCCTCGCCTCTATCTAATAACTGAGAAGCCATTGAAAGGAATAATGATAGAAAAAATCAAAAAAGCGAAAGGAGTAAAAGGAATTGTAACATACTGATATGCTTTGGATTGTAATAACGACTCCAAAATGCAATCTTAGTTGCAAATATTGTGGGGGAAGCATACCTGGTATGGCAGATGAACCGCAGTATGATATGGAAGAATTGATAAATTTTATATCGAAAGATAAAGACGCCATAGTAGCCTTTTACGGTGGAGAGCCTCTTCTAAAAGATAAAATTGTTAAAGAAATGCTGTATGCCCTTCCAGCAAAAAGATTCGTTTTGCAGACAAATGGTTTTTTCATAAGAAGGCTTGGCCATCACATACATAAATTAGACAGTATCCTCATCTCGATAGACGGAAGAAAAGAGATAACAGATTTTTATCGCTGCAATGGCTGTTATGATGCTGCCATGAGGGCTTTAAATTATTTAAAGGACAATAATTTTAAAGGTGAAATCATAGCAAGAATGACAGTTTCATATAAAACAGATATATACAAGGATGTAAAGCATTTGCTGAAATTTTTTCCATATGTTCACTGGCAACTGGATGTGATATGGAGCAATTTGTGGACTTTGCAGGAATTCAAAAAGTGGGCAAAGGAAAGCTACATGCCAGGATTGAAAAAACTGGTAAAAGAATGGGTGGATGGTCTCGAAAACAAGCCCCTTGGCATAGTGCCATTTATGGGAATAGCAACAAGGATGTTTTCTGACAGTGCCATCATTCCGCCGTGTGGGGCGGGCAGTACTGCTTTTGCAATCACACCAGAAGGAAAAATTTTGGCTTGTCCAATAGCTTACGAGTTCAAATGGAACATTTTGGGGGATTTTAAAGGATATAAAAAAATAAAGATAGGGGAGCCTTGCAAGAGCTGCGAATATTACAGGATATGTGGAGGGAGATGTTTATTTGCATATAAAGAAAGATTGTGGGGCGAGGAGGGGTTTAATGAGATATGTAAGGTGACAAAATTTTTGATAGATGAAATAAAAAAATATGAAGACGAGCTGCGAGAACATATTGAAAAAATAAGGTATCCGCCATATAACAATACGACTGAAATAATACCATAATTATTTAAATCGATTTAATATTAACTTTGTGGTAAAATGGAAGTGACATCCTTCATAAATCTGCCGGTTTATACAAACAAAGGGAAGTATGTTGGAGAGGTAAGAAATGTGCTTTTGGACATAGAGGAAAAGAGGGTGGATAAGCTAATCATTACAGACACAAACAGAGAGCTTGTCGAGGGTGGTTACGATGTTGGTGTTCCATATAGATGGGTTTCTGCAGTAGGAGATATCATAATATTGAGTTATTTCCCTGAGCGGATAGAAATGCCTAAAGAGGAAGAGGAGGAAGAATGAGGAAAAAAATAAATATAAATAAGCTAATAACAAAATACGAGAGGGATTAAAATGTTTAAGAAAAGCATTATATTGGTGTTTGCTGTATTGGCTATATTGGCTATACAAAATGCGGATGCTCTTTCATGGGGGAAAATAAATGCTACTTCTGATATTGGAATAGGGTATGTGGAGAGATATGGACAACTTCAGGCAACTCTAACAATTTCGTATCAGCCCTATTTCTTTGGCTACCTGCCAATATATGTTGAAGTTAATGTTGTAGACAGTCCAAGCTGGCTCACTGTTGTGCCATCCACGCCTACTTTTACATTAAAGCCAGATGAGTCAAGAAATGTTAATCTTATAATGCAGGTATCTCAAAATGATGTTCGAGCTGGAACAAGTGGGAAGGTTACTGTAGAGTTAACTGGTCATCTCATATCAGGAGGAGCATTCCGTCAGATAGATGGTGGAAAAATTGAAATTCTTGTTGGCTACAATCCATTTACGGAGATAGGCATAAGGGCTGCAAAGCCAATAGAAAGAACAGCTCCAGATCGCGAGCTTCCATTTTCCTTCGATATCATAAACTATGGAAATACAAGGGTCGTTGTGAGCATAACACCCGCCAAACAACCGCCGTCTGGCTGGAAGTATGTGATAAGTCCTTCCACAGTCTACATTGAACCAAAGAAGGCTGGAGAGGAAACATATCCTTACGCTACTGTAACGGTAACAATAACAACACCTCATGGCCCCGTAATATCCTATGCCAACACATGGCAGAACTTTGCTATAACAGCCAAGGCGACCAGCGAGGCCCCATATTTTGTCAAGCAGGGTAACACATGGCAGCGCACTCAAAATGAAATAGAGCTTGTAAACACAAATGAAGTTACGCAGTATTTCTTGGCAAAGAACAAAGGATTCTATGTTCCAGGATTCGATGCAATATCGATGGTGGCAGCAATTGCATTGCTATCCATAGTCCTGATTAGAAGGAAAAAGTAATATGCGATTTGCTGCTCTTGCCTTTGTCCTTCTCATTCTTATTTCTCCTTTTATTGGTTTTTCTTCCGCTCAAGATGATGGAAGCAATGAGCATTTTCCAGCTTTAATGTTTCTGGTTATAGAGCCAGTTGGTCCCGCTGTAGCGGAGGTTGAGCCACTGGGACACTATTCTTTCAAATTCAAATTTTACAATGGGGGATATTTTCAATCAAATTTATACGCATTCTGGACAGAATTTAGAGTGAAAGTGGAAGGCGAAGGCTGGACAGCATATGTTGAGCCAACACACACCTATTTTTATCCAAGTGAGACAAAATTTGGAGTTGTAAATGTGGAGGCTGGAGCAAGGCCTTCGAACTTTGCATACATTCATGTTTATGGAAGATTCAGAGACATATATGGATTCTGGCACCACGGCAACTACACATTTCAGGTTAAAACAACCCAATATCATTCATTTGATGCGAGAATAGAAGAGCCATTCATAAAGGCAAAACAGGACGACATATATAGCGTGCCAATTACAGTTAGAAATTTCGGAAACTATGAGGACAGGTTTTATCTCGAGCCAGAATATCTGCCACCAGGATGGAAAATAACGTTTTCTGATCCTGTTTTAATTATCCCTCCAGGAGGGGAGGCAACAACCTATATATACTTTGCTACACCTCACGAAAGCATCTATTTGCAGTATTCCAGCTATCTCATAAGAATAAGGGTTGGAGCAGAAGGAGCATCGCCAAAACTTGTTGCAATGATTGTTTCGATGGAAGGCTTTCATTTCACTCCTGCTCAAGTTGTTGCCATCGCCACCACAATGCCCTCCCTTTTAATTCTTGCCATATTACTTGCATTTTCCCGCCATTACAGCAATCCATGCAATTTCATTCCAAAGCCATGGAAGGAGGAAGCGGAAGAGCTAAAGAAATTGAATGGGAAGGAAAGAAAGAAGAGATTGAAAGAAATGAAGGAGGAATGGCTTTCAGCCCGTTATTATTGCAAAGAGGAATACAAAAAAGAAAAAGAACTGGAAAAATTGAGAAAATTGAAGGAAAAGAAAGAAAGGAAACTGAAAGAAAAATTAGAGAAAGCATGGGAGAAAAGCTGGAAAGAATTAGAGGAAAAGTGGAAGGAAGAGAAGAGATTGATAGATGAGGAATACCAGAAATGGAAGCAAAGAATAGAGAAAAAATGGAAGGAGGCGAGCAAATTAATCAGTATTGACAAGCCTGCCCTTACTAAGCCAGATTATCCGCCAAAGCCCAAAAAACTTTCATTGCCTTCCATGCCAAAGTATTTCATCGATGAAAACCGCCTTATTTTAATAGAGCCCGATGAGATTTCAATAAAAAGAGCGATGATGGATATAAAAAATAATAAGAGAGTGGCTGAGGGAGAAAAATTAAGGATAGAGCGAATGGGAAAGGAGATAAGAAATAGAATAAAAATGGAGGCGATGGCCATAGAGAAAAGAATTGATTCCATGGTGGGCAAAGCGAAGTTAGAAATGCAAAGAAAAGCTGATAAAGTCAAATTGCTTAAAAAATTAAAATGAAAAAAGTTGCTGCAATATTCGTTGCCATATTTATAGCAATAAATTTTACAGGTTGCATAAAAGAAGACAGCGATGGCGATGGCCTGCCAGATAATATAGAAAAAGAAGGATGGGAAATAAGAGTCATATATCCAGGGCAAACAAATGTAACAACATATCATGTTTCTTCGAACCCGAATAAAAGAGATAGCGATGGCGATGGTTTAACAGATTATGAGGAGTTAATGATGCCGGGCGGCGCCACGGATCCAAATAAAAAAGATACAGATGAAGATGGCTTGACAGACTATGAGGAAGCAAGAGCATATCACACAGATCCATTAAAACCATATGATGATATCGATGGCGATAACTTTCCTGCGTGGCAAGGTGATTATGGCGAGATAGAATATTACAAGAAGCATGGCGTGGATGATAAAAAAATCAGGGAATACCTGGAAAACCCAGATGTTGATGGAGATGGTGTAAAAGATGGATATGATAGAGATCCGCTAAGGGACTTAAAAATAAATATCACGATAAATGGATTGGAGATATGGTCGATGATGGATGGGCAAAATGATAAAATTCTGGAAATAGAAATAAATGTTAGTAGCGATGCATCATCGCATGTGTTTAAACTTCCTCCTGTTATAGTGGGAAAAAATTATAGTTTGAATCTCAGCTGCACTCTTGATTTAGATGATCGTGGTATCCCAGGCAATTTATCTAACTCGCTATCAATAACAGTTGTGGATTTGGACAATGGGGAAGAAAGAAAACCACTCGATAGCGATGGACTACCAAGCATAGACATAGTGGGAATTTACAGGGCAGCGAGCAAATATGGAGGCATTTATCTCAACAGCAACTTCAACATAACCAGAGATTGCCATGCATACAACACCAAGGGAAAGGATGGAGAGCTGTGGTTTGAAATAAGCAATGCAAGTATCGCAAAATAAAAATATCCTGCCATTATAAAAATTGCCAGGAGCAGGTGGGTGGCTCACGGGAAAACCGAGGAAATACCCCCCTCATTCCCAGGCCGGGGGCGTAAAAGCCGGCGCGAGAGCGCCGCCAGGAGGAGCAGAAACGCCACAGCCCATGGCAAGGATGATTTCCTGCGAATGACGTTGCCATGGGATTTGGTGAAACGGCCTCCTGCCCGGAGCAAGTCCAAACACCGGGATCGGCTGCCTGGGACCGCCCGGGGGTGGGACGCAAAGACGAATGCCACCTAAAACAGAAGGGGGATTACTGCCTGCACCTGGCT
>JAGGWA010000028.1 GCA_021157745.1 Thermoplasmata archaeon | reverse complement strand
CTCTATTCCATATTTTCGGGCTATATCCGCCGCCCCCTGCTGCCTGTCTATTATGACGGCCACATGCTTACATTTTATGTCCTTGCCTCTTTTCTTAGCTTCCATTTTTAGCTGTTCTATAGCCATTAACTTGCTATCGAATTTTGTAACGATGTCATCTATGGCTATGAATTCGTCGCCATCATCTATTTCCCCTTCCACAAGAGAATGCTCTCCATACCGCATGGCGTGTTTTTTTAACTCTTCCATATTTTTTACGCCTGCAATTTTCCTTGTATAGCACATTGGAATCCCATGATTTAAGGAAATTGATGTTGCAATTGGAATTCCAGCCATTGCTATGCCCAGCAGTTTGTTTCCGTATCCTTTAATAATTTTTCCCATGAGTTTTCCTATTTCATTCAGCAATTCCGGATATGAAGGAAGGAGGCGTAGTTGTATATAAAAAGGACTCCATATCCCAGAAACAAGTTTCCAGCCTTCTGGCTTATCTTTCAATGTCTTTATCAGCCCCTTTTTATACAATTCAATGAAAATTTCTTTTTCATTCAAATTCCATCGCCTCCTTCGCAAATTTTTTCGCAGCTTCCTCTATACTCTCGCTTCCATAAATTGCTGAGCCAATGATAGCATATGCATTGTAGCCTCTCAGAATCAAAAACGCTTTCTCTATTTCTCCTCCCTGCTTTCCTATTCCAGGCATGCAATATTTTGGTTCATTTATGATATTCGTAAGCAACAAATGATATTTCTTTATTGCTTCTGTTTTATTTCCAGGAATAATGAAATAATCAACGCCATTTTTTGCAGCAATTTCATACATCTCTGCAGGAGCATCATCTTTGATGAAACCACCATCTTCCATTAAATATGCTTCATGCGTCATTTCCCCTCCAACCATTGGAATCATTCCGTTTTCTTTTATTGCTTCTATAAAAGCAACCTCACTTTTCGGTCCAGCCTGAGGAAATATTATTACACTATCTATACCAGAATTTTTACAGGCTTTTGCAAATGGCGAAGCCATCCTTGGTATGTCCGTGCCAGCTTTCTGATGGTCGTATATGACTGGCAATCCATATTTTTTTATTTTTTTGACTATTGCCTTTAATCCATGCTCAATGGCAAGATTCGCTCCTATTTTGTATCCAACCACGCCCTCTATACCATAGGTTTTTTCCAAAAGCTCATCAAGCTTATCAACGGGCACATCACATGCCACAATGATTCCATGGTTTCTTTCAAACATAATTTTTATGCCATTTGATTTGTTAAATTTTTTGCAAAAACAAAACATAAAGCTTAATAATTGAAAAAAGATTTGTTTTAGATGGATATCATATCATTTATAGCAGGATTAGTTGTTGGCATAGTTGCCGTTTCCATAGCTGTTGAATTTGCATGGAGAAAAAGTTTTCCAGAAAAGACCTGCAAGCTCACCAAAAACTGGAATCTGAATGAGTTACGCTCCCCATCCATTGTTGCTGAAAAGCTTGAAGTGGCGCCGCCAGGCGAGGCAAAAGTTGTGGTGGCGACACCAACGCCGCTCGCCAAAAATGCGAGGGAGAATCCAGATGCTGTGCACAATTTCGCTTTTGGACTGAACAAAGCATACATTTTTGCGGGGAAAATAAGGGATGGGCAGATTGCAATTGTTACTGGAGATGAGGATATAATAAAGGAGCTCAAGGAAAAATTCTATGAGTTATGGAGGAAGAAAGAGGAGATAAAATCATTCATTCCTTCTGAAGGAAAAGTTAGAATAAGGGGTATTGTGAGAGCAGTTTTTCCATATAGAGACGGCTATTTAATGCGTGTATCATATGAAAAGGGAGTCGTAGGTGTGTTGCTTAAGGAAAGAATGGATGTTGAAGGAAGGAGAGTTGAGATAGAAGGGGAATTCACAGAATATCCATTTATAAAGCCTTCAAACATTACCTTGCTTGATTAAATGAGCATACTGATAAAAGATTCAAAAATTGTAACACAGGATGAAAAGCGACGCATCTTGCATGCTGATGTTTATATAGAGGATGGAAGAATAATTGAAATCGGGAAAATAAGCACGGAAGCTGATTTTAAAATAAAAAATCGCATCGTTATGCCTGGATTAATAAACATGCATACTCATGTTCCGATGGTGCTGCTGCGTGGCTATGGCGATGATTTATTGCTGGAAGAATGGTTGCAAACAAAGATATGGCCAATTGAAGCAAAATTAAAGGAATGGCATATTGCAGCTGGAACAAAACTTGGCTTACTTGAAATGGTTGCTACAGGCACAACAACATGCAATGACATGTATTTTTTTGAAGATGTTATAGCAAGCACGGCAGAAAAATTTGGAATGCGTTGCTACGCAGGCTTCTCTCTGATAGATTTCGATACCCCAGAAATGAAAAGAGAAAAACTTGTTCCATGCTGCGAGGAATTTTTGAAAAAATGGAGTGGTAGCGAGCTGATAACGCCTGTCATAGCGCCACATTCAACATATGCATGCTCCCCCGAGACACTTCAAAAAGCAAGGGAATTACAGGAAAAATACAATGCATTTGTCCATATCCATTGCTCAGAAACAAGAAGCGAGGTATATGATGTGCTGAAAAAATATGGGCGCCGCCCCCCCGCGCAAATCGCCGCCCATGGTTTGCTGAATGAGAAAACGATGCTTGCACATTGTGGATGGATAACGAAGGAGGAGGTGAAGGAGATAGCAAGAGCCGGGGCAGCGGTTGTTCATAACCCTGTTAGCAATATGAAACTTGCGACAGGTGGATATGCGCCGTTGCCAGAGTTATTTGAAGCCAACGCTGTCGTTACGCTTGGAACAGATGGAGCTGCAAGCAATAATAAGCTCGATATGTTTGAAACAATGAAATTTGCCGCCCTGATACACAAGCATCATCGCTGGGATGCAACCATTGTTAAAGCTCAGCAAGTTTTGGATATGGCTACAATAAATGCAGCAAAGTTTCTGGGTTTAAATGCGGGAAGCATCGAAGAAGGGAAGATTGCAGATGTTATAACACTTGATGCAAGAGCAGTAAATTTGATCCCAAGCCATAACATAGTTTCGCATATTGTTTATGCTGCAAGCGGCTTCAATGTTAAAGATGTCATAATAAATGGAAAAGTTTTGCTTCATGATGGAAATTTTGTAGGCGTTGATTACGATGCCATAATAGATGAGGCAGAAAAAGCAAAAGAAGATTTGGTTGGGGAATGACTTTTTAATCTTTTGCGTTAATTAAAAAACGGTAAATGTGCCCTTGTTTCTTATATAGATGCAAGATAAACATGGATGTTGTCTCTATTAAGCAAATATGCTTTTTTTATGATTCTTGGTTTTTTCCATTTTTTTATTCCCCATGTTATTTCAAATCCTATTTTTTCCTTTTTATTGCATATTATATCCACTTCTGTAGAATTTCTCCAGTAATATACAGGGCATTTTCTTGAAATAATGGAAGCTGCCATTCCTTCAATCATAGCTTCTCTATCTATTGATTCCCTGCAATAATTTGAAAAAACATAATAGAAAAGAGGATCGGTAAAATGAATTTTTTTATTCTTTTTATAGTCTACTTTTTGAGAAAGGAAATATAATATTTTTGCTGCGAAAGTTGATTCCAGTGTTTCCACGTAACTTCTTGCAGTATTTGGAGAATTGATGCTTGTCTCAGATGCTATATTATTCCAGCTTATTGGGGTTCCTCTCGCCCTTATTATATACGAAATTACTTCCTTCATATATTTTTCATTTTTGCCAGCTTTAAGCCAGTCTCCTCTTAGCCAGTCTAAATAAGTTTTGAAAGTAGAAAAAGAAATCTTTCCATATTGAAAAAAATCTATGATTGGCAGAGGAAAGCCGCCTGTCTCGATATATTTTTGGAAAGCAACCTTCAATTTTTCTTTATATATGCCATTTCTTAAAAAATTCTCATCAATTTCTTCAATTTCTCCCCTAAAAACTTTTATTTTTTCAATCAATTCAACATATTCTGAAAAGGAGAGAGGAAGCATAATATAATCTTTACCCTTTCCCCTCCTTCCAGGAAAAAATTCTTTCTGTTTCATCAATTCAATGCTTGCTGATCCAGTTATGACAATAACATCATTCTTAAACGCCCCTCTATCAATTCTTGCCTTTATGGCACGCCACCATTCAGTAACGAATGTTATTTCATCAAGGAAAATAAAGGCTCTTTTTATTCCCCATGTTTTTCTTAAAGTATAATAGCTGTCTAGAACTTCTCCAAGTTCTTTATAATCGGATAATTCATCGCATGAATAATAAAAAATGCTTTTGGCATCATGTTTTTTCAGCAATTCATTTATCATGATTTTAATGGCCGTGGTTTTTCCAACTTGACGGGGGCCATATATAAAATGGAGGGCGAATGGAGAGAGTGTGATTCTATTTACAATTGATGGTATCCATCTTATTCTTGCATTCCTCCATTTTAAATAATCTTCATCCTTTTCTCCACTCCACCATGGATTGTATTCTTCCATGCAATTTAAATTGCAAATTAATATATAAATCATTTGCAATTAAATTGCAAATAAATATATAAGTAGTTTTCAATGTAATTGCAATAAAGTGTGCCCCCGCCTCGTCAAGATGGTTCATGCTTCGCCATCTCTCCGCAGGCGGAGGCAATTTTTAAAAAATCAAAGATTTAAACTCTTTTCCATTCTCATCCAAATAATATTTTTATGTCATCTTTTGTTAATTTTTGTCTGTGTTCCTGATCCTTCCATATTTTCCTGAATTTGTAAAAATATTCATACAGCTGATAAACATTTTTTGCATAAACTATTTTATGATTTTTAATCACTTCCATTTTGAGAAACAATGGCATATCCTCAAAAATTTTTATGTCGTAATTCTTTCTTACTAAAGGAAGCAGTTTTGTGTATAAATGGCTGCTCTTTGCATTTGGAGCTACAATGCAAATATCGATATCGCTTCTTTCATTTTCACTTCCTTTGGCTACCGAACCATAAATCAATATGGCTAAAACATCATTTTGTAATTCTTTTAGCTCTTTTATTATATCCTTTCCATAATCCATTTTTCCACAACCTTTACAAATTCTCCCATATATGGAAGCATTCTTTTTATTCCTTCATACGCCCTATAATCGTCCATGCCATTATATCTATGGACAATTGCATTTCTTAAACCATTGGCTTCCTTTAGAATTTTTTCGTCTATTCCTTTTACAGTTTTGCCAATTTCCTCAATATTTGTATAATCATCTTTCGGAGTAATTTTTGAATCCACACACATCATCGATACCAAGTCCATAGAGGATTCTACGATTTCTTGAAATGCTTTATATACTGCCAGCCTCGTTTTTTCGTCTTTTGTAAAATCATCCATCCATTCTTCTATCTGTTCAATTCTTCTCTTGATAATATTTAGTTTATCTCTGTATCTTCTGACTCTGTTTTCATCCATCCAATTTTAAGCTATGCCATTCTTATATATATTTCGCAACTATTTTTCCATTCTGAGCCATTTTCCAAATTTATCTCTCTTTTTATAGCCCAATGATTCATAAAATTTTATCGCCTTTGTGTTATTTTCTCCAACCCACAATCCTATTTTATTATGGCCCTTGCTTTTCAAATATTGCTCGGCTGCCTCCATCAACTTTTTTCCTATGCCTTTGCCCTTATGTTCTTCCCTTACAACCAATTCATGTATTTCTCCCATTTTTTCATGGAAAAGATTGTGCCAGTGGGAATCGCATGCAACGAAGCCAACAACCTTGCCATTCAATTCGGCAACGAAAAAGCCATCGCTATCTCTTTTAAAAAGCCATCTGAAGTAATACCTTATACTCTTTTCTTTGACATATGCATATTCTTCCAGCCCCTTATAAGCAGATTTGTATGTTTCAACGAAGGATTCTATGTCCTCTTTTGTTAGCTTCGCTTTCCTTATGCTTATCATGCCCAAATTTTAATTACAGGCATGGTTTATAAATATGCATGCAAAGGATTTGCTTTTGGAGTTGCTAAAAATACCATCATATTCAAAAAGAGAAGATGCAATGGCAGATTTTATTTTAAAATTTGCTAAAGAGGCTGGGCATGATGCAGAGATGGATGGAAAGAACGTTATCATCAATGCATCAAATGAGTTTGTTGTTGCAACCCATATGGATACAATAGAAAGAGAGATGGCAATAAAGGCAAGAGGAAATAAAATATATGGAAGGGGAGCAAGCGATGCTAAAGCAAGCATAGCTTCCATCCTCCTCTTTATAAATAAAGCAAGAAAGCTAAATTTCACAATCGCTTTTCTAAGCGATGAAGAAGAAGATGCAACTGGTTCAAAACATTTTGTTGAAAAATATAAGGCAAAAGAAGCAATAATAATGGAGCCAACCTCCTTAAAAATATGCCCTTATCATGCTGGAAGCATTGAAGTATATTTTGAGGTAGAAAGCAAGGAAAGCCATGGTTCATTTTGCAATGGAGCCATAAATAAAGCAATAAAGATGATTGAAGAGTTGCATGAAATGCCATACTGGGAAAATGGAAAATATTTTGATAGCTGCCTTGTCGTCCAAGAAATAAAGAGCGTAAACCCATATTATTTAAATCCTGAAAAATGCAATGGAAGGGTAGAGGCGAGATTGCTTCCCGGTCAGAATGCAAAAGAAATAGCAAAAGAAATGAAAAAGGTAATGAAAAAATATGGTAATGCAAAATTTACTGAAATATGGAATGGCTTTGAAATAAACGAAGGAAACGATATAATCAAAAAAGCAAGGAAAGCATGCGAGAAAGCAAAAATTCCATTCTCGCTAGATGGAATGCCAAGCTGGACAGATGCAATCATATTCAATGAGGCAGGGGTAAAAAGCATTGTTTTTGGTCCAGG
>JAGGWA010000013.1 GCA_021157745.1 Thermoplasmata archaeon | reverse complement strand
GCCTGCCTTACTAACTCTGCTGTAACCGGTCTGTCGATGGCACAATCCGAATTTTTTATGATATGATAGACCACTTCGCCAATCTTTCCGGCAAATATGTTTGTTTTGAAGGGATTTGACATGAGCCACTGGGAATAAGCATTTTCCTTCCAGAATGGAAATGGATATATCATTGTAACAACGCTTTTTGCCAGAGCATACTGGGAGCGTAACCACGTTCTCTTATCTCTTGGAATGACAGTGTGGCGCCCGCTGGTGCCGCTGCTGTATGAGATGATGAGTCCAGCCTTGTTAAACGCCGTTATTACATCCTCGAAGGAAGGCTTTCTTTTGTTTATTACAACATTTGGAAGCTTTCCAGTGAATATGTTCGCGAGCCATAGAGCGAATTCTTTGCCAGAAGGGTAATCCTTGAAAAATTTATCCTCGAGCAGTGGTATTTTATGCAAGTCATCCATGCTTTTTATATCATCTGGCGTAACATTATTTTCTTTGCAAAATTTCTGGTAAAATGCATTGTTTTCATAATGGTGCTTGAATGTGTATTTTATTGCCTTGAAACGCATTTCTTCCGCTTCTTTTTTTGGAGTATCGAAGAAATTCAACGGCTTGTATAAAGCTTCTTCAACAGGAGACCATGGTTTAGGCAATATGTATGGCTCCATTATTTCGTTGAATTTCTTCATGTATTCTTTAAATTCCATTGCCATCTTATTTTATCTTGTTTTAAAACACTTTGTTAAAAAAATTTTTAACATAAATAAATTCAGTTTTAATGCATGCATACATACTTTTTTTCATATCTGCAATGGAACAACGAAATGCATAAATAAAGAAAAGGGATAATATAAATGATTCAGATGAAGGCGAAAATATTGATATTGGCAGTGTTTGTTGTAGCTGGGTTTAGTGTAACCACTGTTGCAAGTGCTCCATATGCAGATTTCAGCTGGACGCCATCTAATCCCACAGATTTGCAACCCGTCCATTTCATTGATGAAAGCCAAGGAGACATAATTGCATGGATATGGTATTTTGGCGATGGAAATAGCTCTACAGAGCAAAATCCATGGCATCAGTATGCAGACAATGGAAACTATGATGTTCGCCTCGTGATAATCCTCTCTGATGGAAGCATTTTATCTGCAACGAAAACAATATCCATAGCAAATGTGCCGCCGCACGCCGCCATAGGGGGGGCGAGAACATACAATGTGAGCAATGTTACATTCATTTCAGCCAGCTATGATGAAGATGGTGTTATTTCATCATGCCACTGGGAGTTTGGTGACGCAAACACATCGAATGGATGCGTGGTAACGCATGAATATGGAAAAGACGGAATATATGTGGTCAATCTTACAGTTTATGATAATGATGGTGCCTCAAACAAAACAAATGCAACAATAATGGTGGACACAACTTCACCTTCAACTTCATACAATGTGAGTTGCGAGGGATGGTGCAAGAATAGCGTTGATATTGAGCTAAACGCAACCGATAATCTATCTGGTATCGACTACACAAAATATAAGATAGATGATGGAGAATGGAAATTGTATAATGGCACGATAACAATATCATCTGAAGGAATCCACAAATTGTATTTCTATAGTGTTGATAATGCTGGAAATGCTGAAGATATAAAGAATGTTAGCATAAAAATTGATAAAACAAAGCCAAACGTCGAGATAACGATTCCAAAGCAGGGCTATCTATATATTGCTAATCGCCAGATAATGCCCACGCTATTCCACAGAACAATAATAATAGGGAAATTAAATGCAACTGCAAAGGCAAAAGATGATACGTCCGGCATAGCATATGTTGAATTCATATTGAATGGGCAGCCATTGTGGAAGGATTATGTTTCACCATACAATGCAGAATTGCCACAGGAATTGCCAGCATCTTTCTCAAATGTTTTAAAAGTTATTGCATATGATAATGCAGGAAATTACAAGGAAAGCAATGAAATAACATACATAAAAATAGCGTAGCTAAGCTTTTAAACCCTCTTTTATTTTTGTAAGCATGATAATTGCGGAGCTTGCCATATTTCCAACATCCGAAGGCGTATCTGTGAGCAAATATGTTAAAAAGGCGATAGAAGCCATAGAATCCACAGGTTTAAAACATGAAACCGGGGCAATGTCAACAGTTATAGAAGCAAAAAGCTTGGATGAAATATTTGATGCGGTGAAAAGAGCTTATGATGCAATCGTTGGCATGGGGGCAAGGCGAATCCACATAGATTTACGCATAGATCATCGCCTCGATAAAGATGCTACGATAGAATCAAAGAAGAGGGCTATTCATGAATGAGATATGGGTCGAGAAATATAGGCCATCGAAGCTAGATGAAGTTATAGGACAGGAACATGTTGTCAAAAGTTTGAAAGCTTATGTTAAATCAGGCAGCATACCGCATATGCTTTTTGCTGGACCCGCTGGTGTGGGGAAAACGACATGTGCTATAGCTCTTGCAAAGGAATTGTATGGCGACGCATGGCGAGAGAATTTTGAAGAGTTGAACGCAAGCGACGAGCGTGGCTTGGATGTTGTGAGGGGCAGAATAAAAAATTTCGCCAGGACGGCGCCCATCGGCGGCGCCCCCTTCAAGATAATTTTTTTGGATGAAGCTGACGCCTTGACGCCTGATGCGCAGGCTGCTTTGCGTAGGACAATGGAAAGATATAGCAATACATGCCGTTTCATACTTTCATGCAATTATAGTAGCAAGATAATAGAGCCAATTCAGAGCAGATGCGTTGTTTTTCGATTTTCCCCAATAGAAGAAAAGGATATGAAAAAATATTTGCAAAAAATTGCCAAAAATGAAGGACTTGAGATAACAGAAGATGGAATGAAGGCAATAATTTACATTGCTAATGGAGACATGAGGAGGGCCATAAATATTCTTCAGGTGTCTTCGAGCATTTCGAAGAAGATTGATGGCGAGGTTGTATACAAAATGGCGAGTGTTGCAAGGCCAGAGACAGCTAAAAAATTAATGGAATATGCATTGAAGGGAAATTTTATGAAAGCAAGAGAGCTAATAGACAAAATGATGATAGAAGATGGTCTTTCTGGCGAGGACATAATAAAAGGTTTGCATAGCGTAGTTATTGATTCTTCAATTCCAGAAACAAAAAAAGCCCAGATAATAGATAAAATGGGGGAAATTGAATTCAGAATTGTTGAAGGAAGCAACGACAGAATACAGCTGGAAGCTTTGATTGCATATCTCGTTGCTTTATCAAAATCGTAATTTTAATAACCATGCTCATATTCCATTAAGAGTGAAAAGAATAGCAATAGTTATAACGCTTCTGCTTGTAATGCTTGCATTAAATGGTTGTGTTTACCCACAAATTGAGAAAGTAAAAAGATTTTTTGTTCCTCCTCCAAAATATGAATGGGTAAAAAAGGTTGATGAAAAAGGGGATTTTGGTGTATTCGATATTTTAAATAAAGACCTTGGAAAAAAGGAATATTTTCCTTTTTCCATAGAAAATGGCACAAAGTTTTTGCACATCTATATTCATGTAAATTTTTCAAAACCCATTGGATATCTCAACCTCACAATAGTCACACCTGAAAAAAACATAACGAAAGATTATATGACGCTTGCAAAATCATATAAATATGATGATTTTTTATACTTCGATGATCCAGAGCCTGGTAACTGGAAAATAGTCATAAAAGTTACAGGCATTGGGGAATACAGGCTGCTTGCGGAAGCATATCAAAAATCTTAAGCCGCCGTGGCTCAGCTGGCAGAGCGGCTGATTCGTAAGAAATCCGTATTGCTTTCCCTGAAATGCCAATGGCAGAAAAGGGGAAAAGCAACGAGGATTTCCGAAGAATCAGCAGGTCGCGGGTTCGAATCCCGCCGGCGGCTCTTCACCAAAGGTTTAAAGCCCTAATGCATTTATCTTTCATTAATATCCAAATCTCTTCTCATAATCCTTGTGGCTTAGCCATTCTAATATGACACTCAAAATCATTATTTTATCCGCCATAATTGTATATATCAATCTCCATGCATTTGGCAAATCATACTTCCATAAATTTGTTATGCCATACTTTTTAATATAAATTTTAGGCCATCTATCTTTTGGAATTTTTGTTCCACATGTTGGATCCTGTTTTAAATCTTCTATAGCTCGCCTTATAAATTTATAAAGCTGCTTTTCTTCTCCCGTTCCATTCTTTAAATTCTG
>JAGGWA010000081.1 GCA_021157745.1 Thermoplasmata archaeon | reverse complement strand
CCTTATCCTCGCTCCCCATCAAATTTTCATCGAATTTTAAGGATTTCACTATTTTGCTTCTTATGGCAGCATTGCATGTGCTTAGCTGCATTGCATAGCCATTTTCAACATCAAAAACTTTTTCGAAACCAAGGTTCCCTCCAGCAGGATAGCCAATGAAAGAAACATATTTCCCAAATTTTGTTTTGTATTGTATTCTTGCATTTCCAGCGACGGCATCCTCGTTATATATGGAAAGCAATGAAAGCCAGTTTTTTGGTACTTTGCAATCTGAATCTGTAAAAACCACTGTTTCTCCTATAGCAGCATCTATTCCTTCATTTCTTCCCGCAGCAATGCCTTTCCTATCAGTCTTTTTCATTTTCAAATTGAAATTTGGAGAATATGAGGCATCTTCTTCTTCCACCACTGCAACAACTTCAAAGCTGCTCCTGTCAAATTCCATTTCCTCAATTGATTCAAAAAGTTCCTTCAATTCAGATGCTTTCCTTGCCGTCACAACTATCGAATATCTCATTCGATTTTCTCCTTTATGACATAAGATTTTCTTTTAGAATAATAACTCCTGACAACCATTTCCGCCATAAAACCAGTCAAAAAAATCTGCAAGCCGACGAGTATCATGAGTATGCCAAGAAGCAGGAGAGGGCGATCAGAAAGACTTTCATGATAAAATATTTTCAGTATGAGTAAATAGAAGGATATGATAAAGCCAATCAAAAATAAAGAAAGCCCCACGCCTCCAAAAAAATGGAGGGGTCGAGTCGAGTAACCTGCCCAGAACTTGAAGTTTATCAGATCCATCAAGCCTCGAAATAAGCGGGTGCCTCCATACTTGCTCTTGCCATGTATCCTTTCATGATGCTTTATCTTTATCTCTCCCACCCTATAGCCGCGCCATGCAAGAATGGCAGGAATATAGCGATGCATTTCTCCATATAATTCGAGATCTTTCAAAACTTCCTTTTTGTATGCTTTGAGGCCACAATTGAAATCATGCAGGTTTAAGCCAGTGAGCCATCTCGAGAGCATGTTTGATATTTTAGATGGAAGCCTCTTAGTAATGGGATCATGCCTTTCATAACGCCATCCATTTACGACATCATATTCATCAAGCATTTCAACAAGCTTTGGAATATCTTCAGGATCATTTTGCAAATCGCCATCTATTGTTACAACAATGTTGCCATTGCACGCATCGAATCCAGCCATCAGGGCAGCAGTTTTCCCAAAATTTCTCGTAAAACGTATGCATTTTATTCTTTCATCATTGCTATGCAATTTTTTTATCTCCTCATATGTTCCATCGTTGCTTCCATCATCAACAAAAATAACCTCAAAATTTTCTTTTATAGCTTCCCTAATTTTCTCATACAATGGCTTTATGTTTTCTCTTTCATTATACACTGGCACAACTATGGATATCATTCCAATCCTAATATTTCTTAAATATATAAATGGATTTATTTTCATGGAAATCCATGAAATCATTGAAAAAAGCACAGAAGCAATGAAAAAAGAACCGGCTTTTCTAAAATTGCACGGCAAAATAATGGCAGCAGGCGACACACATGGCGATGTCATCGTCAGCAAAGCAATAATAAAAAAATTTTTTGAAGATGGCTACGATGCCATTGTTTTTCTCGGGGATTACATAGATAGAGCACCAAGCGACGTTGGTTCTTCAATTCCAAACATAAACTACCTTCTGGAAATGAAGGCAAAGCATCGAAGCAAAATCTTCCTGCTTAAAGGAAATCATGAGGCGAATTACGCGATACCATGCTTCCCACATGAATTTGAATATGAAGTTAAGCAATGCTGCCCTTCTTTGTATGAAGCTTACATAAAAGCGTTTATGGAAATGCCTTTGATGGCTTTAGTTAACAATGTTTATCTTGCTCATGGTGGCTTTCCCAGAAAGGGTGTACAAATAGAAAAGAATGATGTTGATGCGATTGAAGAAATAACATGGAGCGATGTTGCGATCTCGCCAGTTTACAGAGGGGCTGGTTTTAAATTTGATGAAAAAATGCTTAGCCAATTCTTAAATAAAATAAAAGCAAAGGCATTCATAAGGGGGCATGACTACACAATGAATGGAATAATTGCATACAAAAAATGCCTCACGATTTTTTCATCTCGCAAATACGAAAATGAGGGAAATGGCGGTATATTGATTGCAAAGATAGATGGACATATAAAAAGCATTGAGGATATAAAAATAGAGAGATGGAAAGATGGAAAATGGATCGAATATGAGCCATTGTATTTGGAATAAATGGAGAGGATACCATGAAGGAAATACAGGTAAAATCAATTCTGAATAAGCATAAGAAAAGGGATCATTTGTTTCTGGATGATTATTCATTGAATCCCTATTATGGCTGCTCATTCAATTGCATTTATTGTTATATCAGGGGAAGCAAATATGGCAGAAATGTGACTGCTATAGCATCAAAAATAAATGCTCCGGAACTGCTGGAAAAGGAGCTTTCGAAAAGGGCAAAGAAAGGAGAATATGGGATTATTGCAATCTCTACGGCAACAGAGCCTTATATGGGAGAGGAGAAAAAACTCAAGCTTACCAGAAGATTACTTAAAATAATCTTAAAATATCGTTTTCCTGTCCACATTTTAACAAAATCCACCCTTGTTTTAAGGGACATGGATTTATTGGAAGAAATAGATGAAAATGCAATTATGCCTTCATGCCTCAATTTAAAAAGAGGAGCGATAATTTCTTTTTCCTTTTCAACTCTTGATGAAAAAATTTCAAAAATTGTTGAGCCGGGGGCGCCAGCGCCGATAAAAAGGCTTGAGGTGATGAAAGCATTTGAGGGATTTTTGAAAGGAGCAGCTTTTATTCCTGTTTTGCCCTTTTTATCTGATTCTGCTGAAAATATGGAAGAAATGGTTAAAGTGGCAAAGGAATACGGAGCACATTATGCGCTTTTTGGGGCATTGACATTAGCTGGAGAAGGCAAAGAAATTTACTACAAATTTTTGGAGAAGTATTATCCAGAATTGATTCCAAAATATAATGAGTTATATTTTTCATACGAGCCTTCAAAGGAATATCAGAATATGCTTGAGAAAGAGCAAAAAAGATATGCAATAAATATGGAATAAAAAGCAGAATCATTTGATCTTTATTTTCTTTTTATATTTTCCAACAACCCATATCACTATTGGAAGAATTATGAAAGCTGCCATATCTCCAGTATCGCCAGCGAAGGCAAGAACATCTGCAAAATTTTTTATGCCAGCAAAATAAACAAGCAATGGAGGAATCGTTGTTATGGACCATGCAATTGGCTTTTTCAGCTTTAAAAATTCCTTGCTATTGCTTTGCTGCGCCAAACCAACACCAATATAGCTTGTTGTTATGGCAAGCAATGGAATGATGTTGCCAATAATAACGCCAGTCTTTCCATATATCTCCTGCAATCCTTGGGTGGCGATCTGCGGCGCATTTTTTCCGAATACGAGTAAAAATGATGCCATGAAAATCGCATATAATATTGCTGGAATCAAAAATGATGCAATCACAACCTTTTTTGTCTTCTTATAGCTTCCAATAGCCTTATAAACATCTGGAATGACTGTGTGGCAACCCAATGCGAAGATTGAAATACCGACCATGGAAAGGATGCCGCTCAAATCCACATATAATGCATTGCTTAATTTTGAATGAGGAATAAGCAATACAACAACGCCAATGAAGAGGGCAAGCATGAGATAATTCATTATCAACTCCGTTTTTCCGCTCGCTTCGACTCCCGCATATATTATAATCGAGGCAATCAGCCAGAATATTGCAGCCCCCAAACTCTTTTCAATTCCAAAAAGCTGCGAAAAAACGCTCCCCATTCCTGCCACATAAGCAAGCAGGGCACCAAAACTCATCAAGGCAATGCTGGCATACATTATCCAGCCACCGGCCTTTCCAAGCACATTCTCTGCCACGGTGCTCATCTGCGCCCCATGCATGCTGGCGGAAAAATCAAGAACAATCAGAGCTGTGAAAAGCATTAAAAGCATGATGCCAAATAAAACAAATATAGCTGGCAGCAAGCCAACGCGAGAAGCAGCGTATGGCAGCCCCAGCACGCCTGCGCCGACCTGCGTGCCAACGAGTATGGCGAGCCCTTCCATTGGGGTTATTCGAATCTTTTCAACTTTTATGATTGTTCTTTTTAAAACGGCTACTTTTTTCCTTCTTTTCAAGAAATAAATGAGAAGAAGCTTTCTTCTTTTCCTTCTTCTCCTTAATTTTTTCTTCCAAGCAAAATATTGTGCCTGAGATATTTTTCTCTCTTCTTCCCCCATGTTTTATTCTTCTCCAAGGTCTATAACTATTGCTGTTGTTGTATCTATTACACCTTCTATGGTATATATCTTTGGCAATATCTCTCTCGTGAGCTCTTTAAGGCCGGAAGCTTCGACACGAACTATTGCATCATATGGCCCAGTCAATGCATTTGCTTCCTTAGCTTTCGCTATTTTTTTTCTTATTTCTTTTAATACTCTCTCAACCTTATCTATCTCAACAGTAAGCAAAATATATGCTTCTATTTTCTCTGTCATTTTAAATATATGTGGGAATTTAATTTAAATTTTTTCTTTTTTTCTTTTCCTGTATTCCTGACATAATCCACCCAATCAACTATATAATGCTGTGTTGAACAAATAGGGTTTGTCGAATAAATCAGAATGAATAAGGAAATTGCCATGTAGGTGTTTATGTTATGAACGATAGCCATGGCAATTATATGTTT
>JAGGWA010000027.1 GCA_021157745.1 Thermoplasmata archaeon | reverse complement strand
CTGGGATTACTGGAGCAATCCTCCAAATATGCACAGCATACCAAATGGCAACGTTGGCATTGGAACAACAAATCCGCAAGCAAAGCTTCATGTTAATGGAAGCATGAGAGTAGATGGCACCAATAAGCCATATCTCTTCTTCGTAAATACAAATACAAACAAAGTTGGCATCGGAACGAATAATCCAACTGCCACATTAGAGGTTTATAGGTCAATGAAGCTTACAAACCCGTCATCATATGCAGAATATAGAATGAGATCTTATAGCGATATAGGATGGCAAGGTAACTTTTTGCTTTTAAGAAGATACAGAGGAACAATGGAATCTCCTGCAGCAGTTCAGGAAGGAGATAATATTTTCTCTTTTGATATCTGGGGATATGATGGTAGTGCTAATATACGTGCAGGACAGATAATGGGTAAAGTTGGTGGCCCTGTTTCGAGCGGAATAGTGCCAGGTGAATGGCTATTCAAGACCACAGATAACAGTGGAAATTTAGGAACAAGAATGATAATAACATCTAATGGTTACATTGGAATAAATACAACAAATCCACAATATGAGTTGGATGTGGAAGGCTATGTACAAGCTTATGGCTATTACACTGGAGATATATTCTTCCAGAAGGATGGAAAGAAACTATGGAGAATGTTCGAAGATGAGAATGGATTGTATCTGGAAAATATGCAAACAGGAAAAGTATATAGATTTGTACTTGAAGATACCGAAAATAACGCAATAGTAAAAGGTATGGACACAAGCTTCAATGGAACTCCATGGATGATGCTTGGACTCTTTGCCATGATAGGTGCATTACTCCTGCTATACTGGAAAAAGAAAGAAAGCTCCTAAGCTTTTCTCTTTCTTTTTCATTTTATTTTTTATCTCATTTTATAAAAAGCTTTTATTAGAACCAAACTTTATAGAGAAATAAGGTGATTAGATGAAAATACTGCTTACAGGAGGTAGTGGTCTATTTGGACGAGCGTTCATTGATTTGATTAAAGGAACTTTGCATGAATTGTACGCAACATACAATCAGAATCTATTGAACATTGAAAATGCCATATCGTTAGATATAACAGATGTCAAGCAAGTTAAAAAAATAATAATAGAAAAAATAACCCCTGATATTATAGTACATGCGGCTGCCTTTACCAATGTTGATAAATGTGAGGTGGAAAAAAACAAGGCATATGAAATAAATGCTAAAGCAACAGAAAATATAGCTAAAACAGCAAATAAAATACATGCAAAGATGATATACATCTCCACTGACTATGTTTTTGACGGAGAAAAGGGAATGTATAGTGAGGAGGATGAAACAGATCCTATAAATTATTATGGATCGACAAAGCTTGAAGGAGAGAAAGCAGTTATTGAAAATTGCAATGATTATATCATTGCGAGAACTTCTGTTATTTATGGGGCGAATAAAAAAAATTTTGCAACATGGGTGATTAATGAGCTGAAAGATGGTAGAAAAATAAATATAATAACAGATCAATGGGTTTCCCCTACTTTGAATATAGATTTAGCGGAACAAATTTTGGCATTGATAGAAAAAGATGAATATGGAATATTCCATACCGCTGGAGGCGAGAGAATAAGCAGATACGATTTTGTAATAAAGTTAGCTGAGATTTTTGGGTTCAATAAAGAACTTGTTAATCCTACAACCAGCGATAAAATGAAATGGATTGCTAGACGCCCAAGAGATTCTTCATTGAACGTGTCAAAAATCTCAAATATAAAGAAGCCATATAAAGTTAGTTATGCGCTGGAAAAACTCAAAGAGATGATAAAATGAAAGGATTGATTTTATCCGGAGGACTTGGAACAAGATTGAGACCATTGACCTATTCTCAGCAAAAGCAACTTATTCCAGTGGGAAACAAGCCTGTCTTGTTTTATGCAATAGAAGATTTAATAGAAGCTGGAATAAAAGATATAGGAATAATCGTTGGTCCAAATAAAGAGCAAGTTATGGAAACGGTAAAAAGCATAGATTGGGATGCTAACATAGAATTTATTTACCAGCCTGAGCCGAGAGGAATAGCTCATGCCATTATTGTTGCTGAAGAATTTTTGGATGGAAAACCATTTGTAATGTATCTTGGAGACAATCTGCTAAAAGAGGGAATAGTTAAACATGTGAATGATTTTTCCAAATCAGATGCTGAGGCAAGCATTTTATTGAGTGAGGTTTCGAATCCCGAGGAATTCGGAATTGCTCAGTTAAATGAAAAAAATGAGATAGTAAAGCTGATAGAAAAGCCAAAAGAACCGCCAAGTAATTTTGCAGTAATTGGCATATATATGTTTAGACCAGCGATTTTCCGGGCTGTAAAGGAAATAAAGCCTTCATGGAGGAATCAGCTCGAAATTGTGGATGCGATTCAATGGCTTATTGACCATGGATATAAGGTTAAATCTGCTTTTGTTAAAGGATGGTGGAAAGATACAGGCAAACCTGAAGATATCATTCATGCCAATCGCCTTGTATTGGATGAAATAAATGAGACAAAAAATCTTGGCACATTAATAAATTCAAAAATAAATGGCAGAGTAGTGATAGAAGAAAATGCTATCATTGAAAATAGTTTAATCAAAGGACCTGCTATCATTGGAAAAAATTGTAAGATAATTGATTCCTACATTGGACCATATACAAGCGTTGGAAACAATTGCGAAATTATCGATACAGAAATAGAAGATTCTGTAGTAATGGAAGGAACAAAAATAAGAGGAATAAAGAGAATAGTTGAGTCATTGATTGGAAGAAATGCTGAAATATCCATAAATAATGAATATCCTCGAGGGCATAAAATGGTGATAGGTGATAATTCGCGGGTGAGAATATGAGAATAATGGTGACAGGAGG
>JAGGWA010000164.1 GCA_021157745.1 Thermoplasmata archaeon | reverse complement strand
TATATAAGCTTTACTTTGCAAAAATTATTAAGGAGGGTTTGTATTTCAAATCATGAAAATTGCAATACCAAGCGAAGATGAAAAAGGATTGGAAAGCGAGATAAGTATGCATTTTGGAAGATGCAAATACTACACATTCATAGAAATAGAAGATGAAGAAATAAAGAATGTAGAAGTTGTGAAGGTGCCATTTGAAGAACATGGCTATGGCGAGTTGCCAGAATTCGTTAAAAAACATGGTGCAAATCTTGTGATTGCATATGGAATGGGAGAAAGAGCCGTGGATTATTTTAATGGGCTTGGAATAGATGTTATAACTGGTGTAAAAGGAAAAATAAAAGAGGTTATCGAAAAATTCATGGAAGGAAAAATGTTTATAGATGCTAACTGGAAGAATAGCGGAGAATTCGAAAAACATGAACATTAAGAAAAAATTTTATTGCATCATGCAATAAAAAATTATGAAATGGATGATTCCTTTAATTGCCGTTATTTTTCTCTTGCCCGGATGCCTTGAAAAAAATGAGAGCCATGAAAAACTGCAGGTGAGCTTGGATTTCAAAGAATTTCCCCTCCACCATGTTTATGACGGCGACAACGCATCTCCAAAAATTTACATTTCAGGAATAAACGAGAGTGTGAAAGGCATAGCCATAATAATGGATGATCCTGACGCCCCTCATGGCACTTTTACCCACTGGCTCATATGGAATATTGAGGCAAAGCATCCAAACATGAGCATACCCGCCGACATACCTAAAAAGAGTGTTGTTGAAAGCCCTATCCACGCCATTCAGGGAAAAAACGATTTCCATAAAATTGGCTACGATGGCCCGCGCCCGCCGCCTGGCGAGATGCACCATTACCATTTCAGGGTTTATGGGCTCGATACCTTCATTGAGCTGGAGGGTGGGGCTGGGAGAGATGCGTTGGAAAAAGCGATGAAAGGGCATATTTTGCAGTATGGAGAGGCTGTAGCCACATATGCAGCAACATAGAGCATAGCAAAATTTCCAAAAAGTATATGATGGAGAGCAAGATATGGGATAGAGATGATAAAAAAGATAGTCATACCAACAGATGGATATGGGCTTGAAGACCATGTCATAAAATATGTTGCAAGAGCTTTTCCATCTGCTGAATTTTGTCTGATAAGCGTCGTTAACACATGCGAAAGAGGTGTGCAGCTGACAAGCCTGCTGTATAAAGAGATGAGAGAAAGTGCAGAGAAAGCGATAGAAAGAGGAAAAAGATTGCTTGAAGAGGAAGGAATAGAAAACGTAAAAAGCAGAATCCTTGAAGGCCTGCCTTCAAAAAAGATTGTTAGCTATGCCGCCAGAAAAGATGCTGATTTAATTGCAATGCGGGTTTATAGCAGGAAAGCAACAACATCTGCTCAGAGAATGGGTTCAACCGTGAAAAATGTTCTCAAAAGAAGCCATATTCCAGTTTTGACTCTCGCAAATGAATGCAATAAATTTCCAATAAAAAAAGTTCTTTTCGCTACAGATGGAAGTGGAAAAAGCGAGAGAGCAAAAAATTTTGCCATTCTATTTTCTTCATATTATAAGGCTGAGCTTGAAGCACTGCATGTGATTGAAAGCAATGAAAGGGAAAGCCATGGAAAAAATATTCTTGAAAATGTTGAATGGAAGGCGTCATTCATGGATGTTAAGGTAAAAAAATCATTGGAGAAGGGAGATGTTGTGGAAAAAATATTGGAACATGCAATGGATAACGATATTTTAATAATGGGCATTGGAAGACAATTCCTTTTCATGCATTATCTTGGCCACGTAACGCAAGCCATATGCACACATGCTCCAATACCGGTGATTTTTGTGAGACACATAAAAAAGAGGTGGGAAAAACGAATGCTCCGCAAATAATAGCAATAATAATATTCGCAGCAAGCTATGTTCTCATATTCAGCGGAAAAGTGGAGAGGAGCGTCGCCGCCCTGCTTGGCTTATTCATGATGGTCTCGGCTGGATATGCCATCGGCTTTATGAATTTTGAAGATGCTTTATCCCATGTTGACTGGAGTGTAATTTTGTTGCTTTTTGGAATGATGACATACGTTGGGCTAATGGCGAAGACAGGATTTTTCAAATATCTTGGTGTAAAAGCCATAAAAATGGCAAAAGGGAAGCCATGGTTGATTTTTTTATATCTCAGTCTGATAACAACCTTTGTTTCAATGGTTATAGATAACGTGACGACAATTTTGCTTGTTGTTCCTCTAACTGTAGAAATTGCTGAGATGCTGGAGATAAATCCTGTGCCGGTTATGCTTGGAGAAGCAGTTTTATCTAACGTGGGTGGAGTTGCAACGATGATTGGGGATCCGCCAAACATAATGATTGCCTTCGCCTCCAAATTCAATTTCAACGATTTCTTAATAAATCTATTTCCTCCTGTAGCAACCTCTTTACTTGTATCGATATTGCTTGGCAGACTCGTTTACAGGAAATGGGTAAAGAATGAAGCGAAAAATGTTGAAAAATTGATGGAGATAGATGAAAGGATGTATATAAGGAACAGGAAAAAAATGAACTATTATCTTTACATTCTCTTTGTCATGCTCCTCTTTTTTGCCACCGAAACATATACAGGAATATCTCCAGCCTTCGTAGCTTTATCTGGTGGTGTTATTACTCTCATCATTTCTTCTGAAACTCCAAAAGAAGCTTTTAGAGCGGTGGAATGGCCAACCCTCGTATTCTTCATAGCCTTGTTTTCTCTCGTTGGGGGACTTGAGCAGACTGGTGTGCTCGAAATGCT
>JAGGWA010000001.1 GCA_021157745.1 Thermoplasmata archaeon | reverse complement strand
CTGTATTTCTCCTGAAGTATAAAAATTCTTTCTTTCGCCATTTTATCTCCAAAGCATGCAGCTATTCCTATTCCCTGCTCATTTAAGCGGGCTGAAGCATTTAGCTTTGAAGCCATATCATGAAGATTGCCATAATAAGAGCCGTATATCATTCTTTTTCTCCATTCAATTTCATCACATCCCTGCTCAAGAAGCTTTAATGTTAAAGCGGAGAGAAAGCGTTGTCGTTGCTCATCATCAAGCTCTTCAAATCTTTTTTGTGGCTGCAATCCAATGCTTTCAATGAATCCATTTGCATTTGTGAAGCCAGTGAAATATGGCTCGAGAGAATTCTCCAGAGCATCTTTCAAAGTCATTCCCTGAAATATATATTCATCTCTCGTCTCTATGAAGCCATTAGCTATTCCCTCCTCCATAACTTTTTTGTTGTACCCAGCTATGTTCTGCTTGTCCCCTATTGCTCCAATAATTGCAAGCTGGGATAAATCAACGTTGTTTTCATCTATTGCTTTTGCAAAGAAATAGGATACTGTAGCACCACATGCTTCTTTGCTCCCATCTATTCCATAAAGGCGTGCATTAACATACATAACATTTTTTGGAGGCTCATCATAGGAAAGATGATGGTCGAGCACGATAACATTGCTCTTCAACCTTTTCATATCCTTCAGGTAGCCACTTCCAATATCTGCAAAGATTATGAGCTCGTTTTCCTCTTCCTCAATTTCCCTTATCAATTCTGGCTTTGTCGCCTTTATAGAAATGTGGTAACGATAACCAGCTCTTTCAAGAGCCATTGCAATTATGGCAGCCGAAGAAATTCCATCGGCATCGACATGCCCTATTACTCTGACCATACTCTTTTTTGGCAGGCTGAGCAGCAGGTCGGCGGCATATCTAACGGCTTCTTCTAATTTCATTTATCATCAACCCCACAATCAGAATTGCATATATGATGGCAATATAAAATCCTATTCCCATCCCCCATGATTGAAAGCTCCCGCCAAGCATTCCTTGTCCGTATATGCTTCCCGTCGTAAATTTAGCAAATTCGTGTATGGTATATATAAAAAGGATGATTGAAGAAAGCAGTGGCAAAATCGCATACTTATATTTTTTGAAAGCTGCAAGGAGAATAGAAAGGATGAAAAGAATCATGACAAGGAGAATAGCGTGGCTTAACAAAGAAGGCAATGAAATTATCTTTCCATAGCTCTGATGTAATTCTATCATGGAAGGAGGGAAAATATAAAGATTTGCATTTCCAGCATGCCACCATCTCGGGATGAGGGAAAATGAAAATAAAATGGCGAGAGATGCAATGTATTTTTTACGATAAATTGAAAATATTAAAGCAGGCAAAATCGCAATTATGAGTGCATATAAAATCCATGAGGTTTTGTTCACAGCCATGTTAATTTTTTCGTCTGTTGCTATATATTTTTCAATGCTTGCTTTCTTTCCATAATAAACATTTATTTTATATTTTCCAGGAGGAACTTTGTCTGTTGCAAATTCCTTGCCATTTCTTTCAAATCTTATCTTTGCCTTTATTTTCATCCCCCTATTATCATAAACATTCACCTTAACGGAATACAAAACAGGTATCTTTACTTTCACTGGCTCAGAAGGCACATATATTTTTTTCTCAAGTTCAAAATTTTTGTAATTCACATGCAATGTATAATTTCCTTCTGGAATGCTCCCAAAAACATAAATTTTTCCTTTCTTTTCTCCATATAAATAGTTCTTGTCTCTTGAAATAGAAACACTTGCATTTTCTTCAAAAGGAAAGCCAAAAGCATCAAAAATGCTGACATAAAAGTCATGAAATGCAAAATTCATTGTAATGCTTCTGTGAGGCAGAAATATTTCCTTTTCATATAAAACAAAGTTTTTGTAAGCAAGGGAGAGCCTGTATTTATAAAATAATGGGGCTTTTATAACAGCATATCCATTCTTTGAGATGTTATAAGCTACTATTCCACCTTCATCCAAAAGTTTTGCCTCTATGCCATCGTTTGTATTGATGACAAGCTTTCCTTCAAATGAACAAAAAATGTGCAATTTTTTATCTTCATTCAAATCGACGAACCTTTCTCCTATAAATCTTTTTCTTGCAAAAACTTTAACAACATATTTCCCTTCTGGCAACTCAAAGCTTGCTCTTCTAAATCTCGCCATTGCATCGCTAACCATGCTTTTGTTGTTCCATACTTCAACATGCATTCTGAAAGGAAGAATGGAATGAATAACAACATCAAGCTTATGGCTTTCCCTGTTTTCCTCCTTTTCCTTCCTGTAATCAAAAAAATTGAAGAAGTTTGTTGCCTCCTTCTTAAAATTTTCGAGTCCATCGCAAAAATAAAGCTCACAGAAATGGGTGTAGCGAGAAGGTTGCAAGGCATTGTTCTCGCCAGCCAGCCCAACGCTCACGCCGCCGCCCGCTATGCTCAAGCCTGGCACATCAAATTTTTTCTTCACCAAAGCTTTGATTTGAAGCCCGCTCGCATTTTTGTCCATGATTAAGCCATAGGCTTTGTCATCATCCATACAAAACCATGGTGTTGGGCCGAGGATAACATTATCTTTTGATGAAAGCAACCATTTGTATTCTTTGCTCTGAGGATTTGTTTCCATTTTGTATTCCTCTATCCCATTTTTTCCATAAACATGTATGTATGGAAGTATTTCTCCCATGTTTAACTCTCTTATGCTTTTACTCCTCGATTTCAGGCACATGAGATATGCAAAAATTCCATTTTGCTCTCCTTTTACATCGCAATTTTCCTTTATGTCATGGCTGAACTTAACAAATATTCTTTTATCTGAAGAAGGATTGTAATAGTAGGTGTAATAGGCTGTCGTCACCACTTTTTTGTTGGATGACATGCTTTTTATTTTAACCCTAACCATTAGATTTCCATCTACAAGAATGCTTTTTTCGAGTAGCGTTTCATCTGTTCCTATTTCCTTTCCATTGTTGTAAAAAAAGGCAAATGAGGAAATGTAATCCCAAGAAGTTATTGTAAAGCTTTTTGCATTTTCCTTCATTTTAATAACCTTCTGCCCCATCTGAATGCCAAATACATTGCCTCTCTGCCCTACACAAAAAACGCATTTTCCATCCTGCATTATTGCATAGTAGTCCAGAAAGACAGAATATCCAACAATCTGATACGAATAGCTTTTATCCACAACGCTTACATGATCAGCATATCCATGGCTCACCTCGCTGTCACCATATTTTATAACATATTTTCCTTTTCCCTGAGAAAGAAAAACGATATTGCATGCTGTTATATGCTCATTATCAACATGCTGTAAATTGTATATCTGACTTTCTATTTCTCTTCCATTATAATAAACTCTGATGGAATTGTGTTGCTCATCTCTGGCATAGCAGGGCTTGCTGAAATGTATTTCCACATCAACGGGCTGATTTTTTTCATTGTATGGCAGCTCAATGGCAATTACGCTTTCTTCAGATTCAACCTTTTCGATTTGAAAAAGCATTATGAATATGATTAGCATTACAACGAGCTTTTTCACATTTTAAAAAACCAGAATGAAATAAAATTTTTTGCATTCTGTAATGTAGTTACATTGTTAATCTTTTTGAAAAATATGCATTGGCAGGATAATCATCTTGCCATGCGGTACCCATGATTATTAAACCATTCAATAAATTCCTGAAGCAATGAAAGAACATTTTCAAAAACTTTCTTCAGTTTCAGAAACTCTTCATTGAAAGCTGCTTCTATGCTTTCTTTCTTGCACCATCCTTCAAATGGTGTTTTTCAGAGAATGGACCATATCTCTTCTGATCATCAATGATTATGGATGCATATTGTTTCTTTCTTTTTATTCTGATGGGCCCTTTCCTGCTTTTTAGAACATTGATGATTTGTCTGCTTACTCTAGGAAATTCGGCAACTTCTTTTGTTTTCTTTCCTGTTTTCTTTGCCATAACCATGATTCTCCTCATTTCTGGGATAACATGTGACATTTCTCATTCTCTCAATATGAAGAATGGGAAATTGCTTTTCTTCTATTGATAAAGCAAAAGTAGCTATCGAATCTACTGGAATACGGGAATGAATATATGAAATAATAGAGCAATTGGCTTGGATGCTTAGAAGTAAAATTTTATATATGAAAGAATCGATTCACACATAAAATTGATT
>JAGGWA010000036.1 GCA_021157745.1 Thermoplasmata archaeon | reverse complement strand
CGAGAGGAGCTGTTGTTGAGGAAGCTGGGAATAGTATAGAAAATAAAACTGGAACATGGCGAACCTTCAAGCCAGTCATAGATTATAATAAATGCATTCGTTGCATGATATGCTGGGATTTCTGTCCAGAGCCATCCATATATAAGGAGGATGGCTCAGAAAAACCTGCTCCAAATGAAGCCATAAAAAAGCTTCCAGTGCCAATAATAGATTATGATTATTGTAAAGGTTGTGGAATATGCGTTAATGAATGTCCAGTTAAAGCAATTGAATTTGTTAAGGAGGTGAAATGATGAAGACGATGTTGCGTGGAAACGAGAGCGTTGCCTACGCCTTTAAACTTGCAAGAATAGATGTTTTCCCAATGTTTCCAATCACGCCCTCGACACTTGTTCCAGAAATGATCTCTAAATTTGTAGCTAATGGCGAACTTGATGCAGAATTTATTCCTCTCGATTCAGAGCATTCTGCTATTTCTGCTGCCATAGGAGCAAGTTTGAAAGGGGCAAGAGTTGGAACAGCAACGGCATCGCAAGGCTTGGCTTTGATGCATGAAATTTTGTTTATAGCGAGTGGAATGCGTTTGCCAATAGTAATGGGCATAGGAAATCGTGCTTTGAGTGCTCCAATAAACATATGGTGTGACCATCAGGATACAATGGCGCAGCGCGATACTGGTTGGCTCCAATTTTATGCTGAGAGCAATCAAGAAGGCTTAGATTTAATTCTGATGGCTTTTAAAATATCTGAAGATAAGCGTGTTCTGCTTCCTTCCATGGTGGGCTTGGATGCATTTGTTTTAACGCACACCATGGAGCCAGTTGACATTCCAGAGCAAAGCAAGGTGGATGAATTTCTCGGCAAATTCAAGCCAAATTATCGCATCCTGGATCCAAAAAATCCTGCCACCTTCGGCGCCTTCGGCTCGCCCCGCCATTATATGGAATTTAAATATGCGCAGCATCTTGCGATGCAGGCAGCTAATCAGGTTATAGATGAGGTTTTTGAAGAATTTGAGAAAAAATTTGGAAGGAAATATAGCAAGGTAACGGAAGAATTTACTGAAGATGCTGACATCGTTTTCATCACCATGGGCTCATGCACAGGAACAGCGAGAGAATTCATTAAAATGAAAAGAAAGGAAGGAAAGAAAATCGGGCTTATAAAATTGACAGTGTTCAGACCATTTCCAAAAGAGGAGATGAGGAAGGCATTGAAAGGAAAGAAAGTTGTTGCAGTCATTGATAGAAATTTTTCACCTGGGTTCGGAGGAGCAGCGTATGGTGAAGTTTTGGCTACGATGTATGGAAGAGATGGGCCAAAAATAATAGATTTTATCGTCGGTTTGGGAGGGCGAGATATAACATTCGATACCTTTGAAAAGGTTCTTGAAATAGCTGAAAAAGGTCTGGAAAGCGAGGTAGAAGAAATAAACTGGATAGAAGTTGATAAGGAAGCTGTTGAAAAGGAGGAGATGATATGAAGAATGACTGGCTTTTTGCCCCTGGGCATGGTTTATGTGCTGGATGTGCCATTCCAATAATAGTAAAGCATATCCTCGCAATATCTGGAGAGAATACAATAGTTGTAAATGCAACAGGTTGCTTAGAAGTTGCTACAACAGAGTATCCTCGCACAGCATGGCGAGTGCCATGGGTTCATGTTGCCTTTGAAAATGCTGCTGCTGTCGCAAGCGGGATAGAAGCGGCGATGAAGAAAAAGGGAGAGAAAGCAAACATAATATGCTTCGGCGGCGACGGTGGCACAGCCGACATAGGAATGCAGGCTTTGAGCGGGATGGTTGAGCGTGGTCACAACGTATTGTATGTAATGTATGATAACGAAGCCTATATGAACACTGGAATACAAAGAAGCGGTGCAACGCCTTTTGGAGCATGGACAACCACAAGCGAGGTTGGAAAAGCAAATCCAATTGGAAATGCTCGCCCTAAAAAACCTGTGGCGGAGATAATGGTTGCCCATCGCGCTGCATATGTTGCTACGGTGAATGTTGCATTCATAAGGGATTTCAAGAAAAAAATAAAGAAGGCTTTGAATATGGAGGGTGCTCGCTTCATCCATGCCATATCAACTTGCCCGACTGGCTGGCGTTCTGATCCAAGCAAAAGCATAGAGATAATAAGACTTGCAACAGAAACTGGTCTGTTTCCACTGTGGGAAAGTGAGAATGGTGAAGAAATAAAAATAACATACAAGCCAAAGTTTTTACCAGTCGAAGAATATTTAAAAGTGCAGGGTCGCTTCCGCCATCTCATTAAAAATCCAGAATACATAGAAAAAATAAAAGAGGATATAAAGCAATGGTGGCGCCGCCACGGCGTGGAAATATAATTTTAATGTTAAAACAAGCTAATGAATAAATTCTCTTTCCTCATTTTTATATTCATTGAGAAGGAAAAACCATTGCAATAATGAAAAAGGAAGTATTGCAGGAATAACAATCTTGAATGCGAAGTATTTTCCCTCATTTTCATGAATAAATTCTATTTTTCTCCTGTAAAATAGCGCTGAGGGAGGGATTTGAACCCTCGCGGTGCACAGGCACCACAGGCTCTCAAGGCCTGCGCCTTGGTCCGGGCTTGGCTACCTCAGCGTGGCTAAAAAGAATAGTGGAGAGTATAAAAAAATTTATGGCATAAAATTAAAAATAAAAAGGGTTAAGATTTCAAAACTATCTCTATGTTGACGCCATCTGGCACTTGCACACGCATGAGCTGGCGTAAAGCACGTTCTTGGGCATCAAGCTCTATAAGGCGTTTGTGTATACGCATCTCCCATCTGTCCCATGTTTCTGTTCCCTCTCCATCAGGACTTTTTCTTACTGGAACAACTAGCCGTTTTGTAGGCAGTGGTATGGGACCGCGCATTTTAATGCCTGTTCTCTGTGCTATGTTTTTTATCTGCTGGCACACTTCATCGATCTTTTTTGCATCTGTTCCTGTTAGAGTTATTCTTGCTACCTGTGCCATGTTACTTTATCTCTCTGGGTTCGATATCAACACATATTCCAGCTCCAACTGTCTGTCCCATGTCCCTGATTGCGAACCTTGACAATTCTCTTATTGTATCTGCTTTTTCGATGACCATTGGTCTTGTTGGGACAATTCTAACGAGAGCAGCATCTCCTGTTTTTAGGAATTGTGGGTTCTCTTCCTTGACTTCGCCTGTCCTTGGATCAAATTTCTTGAGCAATGCATCGAATCTCGCAGCCACCTGAGCAGTATGCACATGGAATACTGGTGTGTAGCCAACAGTTATAACGCTTGGGTGATTCAGAACCATTATTCTTGCTGTGAATGCCTTTGCTACAGTAGGTGGATTATCAACATGACCAGCTACATCTCCTCTCCTTATGTCTTTCTTGCTTACGCCTCTAATATTTGCTCCTACATTGTCTCCAGGCTCAGCTTTTGGTATTGATTCATGGTGCATCTCTATGCTCTTTACTTCCCCAACGACACCATGCGGCTGCGTTGATGGCACGAATATGAGTTTATCGCCCGGCTGCATCACTCCTGTTTCTATTCTTCCAACTGGCACTGTACCGACGCCTGTAATTGAATACACATCCTGAATTGGCCATCTCAATGGTTTATCTATTGGCTTGGGCGGAACCTTCAAGTTATTCAAAGCTTCTATAAGCGTTGGTCCATCGAACCAGTCAAGTTTTTTCTTTTCCACAATGTTGTCGCCTTGCCATGCAGATATTGGAAGGTAAACGACGTCTTTGTAACCAATGCTCCTGAGCAATTTCTCCACATCTGCCTTTACTTCTTCATATCTCTTCTGATCATATGGTGGCTGCGTTATATCCATTTTGTTTATGGCTACGATCATCTGATCTACGCCGAGCGTTTTCGCAAGCCATGCATGCTCTTTTGTCTGGGCCATCACGCCATCTGGGGCTGCCACAACAAGAATGGCGGCATCCGCCTGGCTTGTTCCAGTAATCATGTTTTTGACGAAGTCGCGGTGGCCTGGAGCATCGATGATGGTGAAGTAGTATTTGTCGGTATCGAAGCGGCGATGTGCAACATCTATTGTAATTCCGCGCTCTCTTTCCTCTTTAAGCTTATCCATGACCCATGCCAAGGCAAAGCTCTCTTTTCCTTTCGCTCTTGCTTCCTCCTCGTATTTTTTAATCAGATGCTCATCTATTTGCCCTGTATCGAGTAGCAATCTTCCCACAAGCGTTGACTTGCCGTGGTCAATATGCCCTATCGTCACCAAATTAAGATGGGGTTTTTCGGCTG
>JAGGWA010000043.1 GCA_021157745.1 Thermoplasmata archaeon | reverse complement strand
AAATGAATGTCCCAGCTTTTATTATGAACCACTTGCCTTTCTCCCACATGTCTCTTGCTGCGTTGCTTATTTTTGGAAACATATAGCGGGGCAATTCTATAATGAATGTTGGTGGCTCCCCTCCAAACAAAAATTTTCTAAAAATCATAGCCATCATGATGGCGAGGACAATTCCAAGTAAATACATTGAGAAGACCGCCGCCCCAGCTATGGCAGAGCTTTTGAAAATAACGCCTGCGATGAGAATATACACTGGCAATCTTGCACTGCAACTCATCAAAGGATTTATCATCACAGTGATTATCCTGTCTCTTTTATTCTCGATGGTGCGAGCAGCCAATATGCCCGGGATGTTGCAACCAAATCCCATGATCATTGAAATTATCGATTTTCCGTGCAATCCGATTTTATGCATGACTCGATCCATAACAACGGCAGCTCTGGCAAGGTAGCCACTATTTTCAAGCAATGAAAGAGCAAAGAATAGGGAAAAGATAGGAGGAACGAAAACCAGAACGCTTCCGACGCCGGCAAGCACAGCATCTGAAATGAAAGAAGCCATCATAGCATTTGATATGTTATTTTTGGCAATCTCGCCAAGCCATGAAAAAAAGGCGTTGATCATATCTGAAAATGGCTGGGAAAAAGAAAAGGTGAATTGAAAAGCAGCATACATTAAAGCCAGAAATATTGGAATGCCGAAAATGGGGTGAAGGAAAACATGATCAAGCATATCAGAGAAAGACCACTCTTCTTCTTTTTTCAAAACCTCCTCAATTATTTTCCCTATTATTTTATATCTTCTCTCCGCGATAACGGTTTCTCCATCTTTAATTCGAGAGGCTATCTTTAACAACTCATCCTTATATTTGCTCCCCTCTATTTTCTTAATTATTTCTTCATCTCCTTCAATTATCTTTATTGCAAGCCATCTTGAAGGATAGTCCTTAAATTTTTCATCTTTTGATATGATTTCCTGCAATTCTCTAATGACTTCCTCCACATCCTTTCCATAACTCCATTCTATTTTCCTTCTCTTTCCTTTGGTTGCTTTAACTATTGCTTCCTTCAATTTTTCTACTCCCTCGCCAGTTATTGCAACCGTCGTAACAACAGGCACGCCAAGCAATTCCTCAAGCTTTTTAACATCTATTTCCATTCCTTTATTTCTTGCAATATCCCACATGTTCAAAGCAACAACAACATTTGCATCTGTTTCAAGAAGAGACAATGTGAGATACAGATTCCTTTCAAGGTTTGTTGAATCTATTATGTCAACAACAACATCAGGCTTTTCCTCAATTATAAAATTTCTCGCAATCAGCTCATCAATGGAATATGCAGTCAAGCTGTATGTGCCGGGCAAATCAACTATTTCAAGCTCATTTCCATAACAAACGCATCTTCCAACTTTCTTTTCTACTGTCACGCCAGGCCAATTTCCAACATGCTGATGCTGCCCAGTAAAACGATTAAACAATTCTGTTTTTCCAACATTTGGATTACCAATGAAAGCAACCTTTGCTTTCATATTCTCCTTACAAATATTTTCATAGCCATTCCCTTTCCTATGGCAACTCTGCTGCCACGCACATTAACGAGTATGGGACCAGCTGGATTTGAAACAATGACTTCAATAACACTATTGGGCGTTAATCCCATGCCATAAAGGCGCTTCGCCATTCCATATCCGCCTCTAATCTCCACTATCTGCCCGCGCTCGCCAGGCGCCATAAATGCCAGTGGGATAATGTTATTCGTCATATTCATCACATATATCCTTTAGGTGGTAATTAAGGTTTGCCTAAATTTTCTCGCATTCTTCGCCGCAATCAAATTCTCCCGTCTCCGAGTATTTCTTGAAATGCTCAAGCCATATCGGTGCATTCTTGGGGCAATTTTTTATGAAATTTATGAATTTTTTAAGCTGTATTATTGTTATAGGGCTGAGATTATGTTCCATTATGCATGCATCTCTTTGAGCAATGTCTGGAGGCACCTGCAAATATTTCAAAAGCTCTCTTATTGTATCGTGCCTCTCTCTAACTGACAGAGCAACTTCCTCTCCTTTCTTGCTTAATACTACGCCACTATAGCGATGATATTCAAGCAACCCTTTTGCAGCTAACTTTTGCAACATTTCTGTAACGCTTGCAGGTTTTATTCCCAAATATTCTGCCAAATCAGTTGTTCTCGCTTTTCCCTTTCTTTTTGAAATTTCATATATTGCCTCAAGATAATCCTCTTCTCTCCTTTTTAATTCCACACTGTTAAATAAAAGCAGATATAAATATTTTGGTATGCCTAAACTTGTAATGCCTCAAAATTTATATATCTAAATCGATATATCGATTTAGTATGAAAGCTATACTGAAGATGTTTATACTGAAGCAGATTGCAAACGAGCCATCAACAGGTTATCAAATAATGAAAGCATGCTATGAAAAACTTGGATATAAGCCAAGTGCAGGAAGCATATATCCGTTGCTTAAATCAATGGAAAAGGAAGGAATAATTTTATCAAAAAGAGAGGGGAGACGGGTCATATATTCTCTTTCCGATAAAGGAAGAAAATTTTTTGATGGAATCGAGAAAATAAGGGATGAATTCTACAAAAAATTGCATTCCCACATTGCTGCTACTGCAGAAATTTTTGATGATAAGGAGCTAAAAAGCATTGCAAATTTTTTTAAAAATGAGAAATTCAAAAAGGTCATTTTCATGATTGGAAGCATCGATGAAAGGAAAGTCGATAAAATTTTGGATGAGTTGTACAGGAGGCTGAAAAATGAAAGCAATAGAAATAGAAGGGCTAATAAAAGAATTTGATGGAATAAGGGCTGTGGATGGAATTTCATTGGAAATAGAATATGGAGAGATATTTTCATTGCTCGGCCCAAATGGAGCTGGTAAAACAACGACCATAAGCATTCTCGCCACTCTTTTAAAACCGACGAAGGGAAAAGCAAGAGTGAATGGTTATGATGTCGTAACCCAGGCTGCAAAAGTAAGGCATAGCATTGGTATCGTTTTTCAGGATCCAAGCCTTGATGATCGCTTAACGGCAAGAGAAAACCTCGATATCCATGGCAGGCTTTACCACATGAAAAAGGATGAAAGAAAAAAGAGAATAGAAGAGGTTTTGGAGATGGTGGAGTTGCGAGAAAGAGCAGATAGCCTGGTAAAAACATTTTCCGGCGGCATGAGGCGCCGCCTTGAAATAGCTCGCGGGCTGATGCATAAGCCGCGTATCCTTTTTCTGGACGAGCCAACTCTCGGGCTTGATCCTCAAACACGTCGCCATATCTGGAACTATATTGAAAAGTTGCGCGACGAGGGCGTTACGGTTTTGCTAACAACGCATTATATGGAGGAGGCAGACAAGCTTGCTGACAGGGTTGCTATAATCGATAGGGGAAAGATCGTCGCTTTAGGCTCACCATCGGAGCTGAAGGATTCGATAGGAGGAGATGTTATAAAAATAAAGTGCAGCAATGCAGACAAAATGGCTGCCATACTTTCTTCAAATGGATTCAATGCTATGATTGTCGATAACGAGATAATAATAAAGGCAAAAAAAGCTGAAAAAGAAATACCAAGGATATTTTCACTTGCAAAAGGCATAGAAATAAAAAGCATAATGTATAAGGAGCCAAGCTTGGAGGATGTTTTCATTCATTATACAGGCAAGGCATATAGGGAGGAGGCTGGAGATGAAATGGAAGCAATAAAAAGAAGATGGAGGATGAGAAGATGATGGGTGATGTGTATGCAGTTTATTTAAGGGAATTAATAAGATTATGGCGGCAGAAGGTGAGGCTTGTCACAACAATAGTTATGCCATTGCTATGGCTTGGTGTAATTGGAAACGCTTTCAACAATGCATTTAAAATGCCATTCAAAGGAGATTTTCTTTCATTTCTCACTCCTGGCATACTTGTAATGACAATGGTTTTTACTTCCACAATATCTGGAATAACAACTGTCTTTGATCGCGAGTTCGGTTTCCTTAAAGAAATGCTGGTTGCCCCAATAAAGAGGGAGAGCATATTGATTGGGAAGATGCTCGGCGGTGTAACCCAAGCTATTTTACAAGGCGTGATAATAATTATTCTTGCCATTATAATGGGAGTAAATTTCAAAGGTGTTGCAGCAATACCGGGCATGCTTTTAACAATGTTTCTTGTTTCCATAGCATTTGTTTCATTTGGACTGGCTGTGGCGAGTAAAATGACGAGTATGGAAGGATTTCAAATGGTGATGAATTTTCTAATACAGCCAATGATATTTTTGAGTGGAGCATTCTATCCAACAAAAATGCTTCCATCTTGGTTAAAGATAGGGGTTAAATTGAATCCATTGACTTATGGCGTGGATGCAATGCGTTATTTTGCCATAGGAATAAATGAATTCAACGTTGTTATTGATTTGATGGTGATGATTGTCCTTTCCATAGTATTCATATTGCTCGGTGGCTATCTATTCCGCAAGAGTTAAGGTTTTATTCCAATGGCATAGAATTGAGGGAAAAAATTGAATTCTATACCTTCCTCTATAGATTTCAGATGCTTTTCCTCCCAGTCTTTTATTTCTTCCTCGCTTAGCCCTTCTCTCCTCAAAACTTTCCAATAAAAATCTCTCGCCCTTATATAGGATGCTTTATCCTCTTCACAACTCCATATTCTTTTATTTCCTATTCCTACCTCTGTTTCCAGTCCAGCTCTGACGAAAAGCATTCTCAACTTTCTTCCAATATAGGGATCGCCCCCTCTATTTCTTATTGCCTTTCCTGCAAAAATTTCATCCACTTTCGGATAAGGGGGCCAGTGTATCTTTGCTCCAAAATCTGGTTCAAGCGTTGCCACAACTTTTCCTCCATGTTTGATAACACGAGCCATCTCATTCACAACTTTTTGAGGATCTTTAACCCACATTAAAAAAAGATTGCATATTGCAATATCGAAAGTGTTATCGGCGAAAGGAAGCATATGGGCATCGCCAACAACTATTTCAACATCCATTCCATGCAGTACCTGTTTCGCCACTTCAAGCATATCTGGGGAATCATCCAGAGCTATTACATAGCCATTTGTATGCATTGCAACATCTTTTGTTACAACTCCAGAGCCACAACCAACATCCAATACAAGGCGAGCATCTTTCAAACCAGCTTTTATGTATATTGGATGCCTCTCTTCAGCTGTTTCCAATGCCTGTTGCTCAAGCTTCCTCACGAAATCATGGAATTCTTCCTTACTCCTGTTATGGGGCATGTCATCATATGTTTATGCACAATATATTGTCAAGCTCATATGATTTCGAGTTTCCAGCATTGTCCCATGCTGTGACTTTTAACCAATGCACCCCTAAGCTTGGGTCCCATACCCATGTATATGGCTTATCAACCGTAATTCCATTCAGCTCATCTGTGGACACAACAACATGCTGTATTCCAGATAGCTTATCAGATGCCTCTATCTCAACCGTTATTTTCCCAACAACAATAACATTGTAAACGACACTCGGCAGCGGAATCGGTGGCAGCATCTCCCGCCCCAGTATGTTGATATACATGAATCCTTTTAACGGCCTAGTTACATAAATGGATGGCGGCGTCCTGTCTATCGTGAAATTTCCTGTTGTGCTTATCCCTACATTTCCTGCATCATCCACCGCCATTATCTTTATTTTATACTCGCCGTCATCGAGTCCAGAAGTGGAGAAAGCAAGCTCTCCATCGTTATTCGTGCCATTTCCATTCGGCACATAATACCATTCTCCATCAAAATAATAGAATATGTATATGTCTCCATTCAAATCTTCATCTACAGTATCGTAGGCTTCCCATGTTATTTCTATCGTCTCATTATCTCCGAATGTCTCTCCCTCTTTTGGAGAGGTTATATTTATTCTTGGAGGATTGTTATCAAGAATAAATTTATTTGAATATGCCTCGCCAACATTTCCTGCATCGTCTATCGCCACCATCTTTATTATGGCATTGGCTGAATCATTGAAAAGGTGTGTATTCCATAAATAGCTGCCGGTATTATTCAAATTTGATGCAATAGTTTCCCAGTGGCTACCATTATCATATGAATAATATATGGATATGTTCCTGCTTAGGTTCTCATCTACTTCATCGCTTGCATTGTATTTAATTTCATATAAACCTTTAACGAAACTTCCATTTGGTTGTTCTATTGAAATGGATGGTGGCTCTTTATCTATTTTCAAAGTTATGTTATCAATGGCATCATTTCCAGCTTTATCAACAGCTTTGAAAAATATGGTATGTATTCCATCTGGCAATATTGGATAGCCTTCATAAGGCTGCCATGTTCCATTATCTATTTTATAATACAAAGCATCGAGAAAGTCATCGTATGCGCTCAAAGAAATTTCAACACTTGTATTATACCATCCATTCTTTCCATCTGGTTGAGGAGGAAATATGGTGTAATTTATCTCGGGCTTCGTTTTATCAATTTTTATTGTAATGTTTTTCACCGTCTCATAATTATGATTTAAATCTACACTGTAAAATTCAACGAAGTATATTCCATCTTCCGTAAAACTAATTGGATCTTCATAAACAATCCAGCTTCCGTTATTTATACAATAGAAGGTATTGTTTGGATTATCATCAATTATATTAAATGTTAAGCTAACATTGCCAATATACCAGTCATCGTTTCCAATACTTCCATTTATAATTGATGCATTTGCCTGTGTAACAGGAGGATATATATCATATTCATTCATCAAAGGATAGATATCGCTACTTCCATTTATTTGATATGGTGTATCTCCAATTCCATTGCTGTCAGCATCGCTTCCATTGTAATCATCCCAGTAATTTCCTTCCTGCAATTCCTCGCTATACCATCTGTTATTACCCTTTTCAATCGCATTTATTGTATTGCCTATAAAGTTATTGTGATATATGGTATTGTTGCTGTAGTTGGCGACGATGCCATAATCGTTGTTGAAAAATCCATTCTGATAAACAACATTATCATTTCCTTTTATGGACAATGCTGCCGAGCAATTTGAAATGAAATTGTGGTAGATTGTGCAATTGCTTCCGTTAACAACTATACCATATGAAGAAATGTTACAATTTGAAATGGTGCAATTGCTTCCGTTAACAACGATGCTATATGAAGAAATGTTATCTATTGTTACATTATTGCTCTCCACAATTATTTTTTCTATGAATGCATCGTGCACACCTTCTATTTTTATACTTTTGTTTACGATTATCGTCTCATTATGCCAGCCTTCCACAAAAATTATCTCGCCATTGCTAGCATTGTCTATTGCTTCCTGAACACTATCATCATTACCAACATGAAAATTTCCTATAGCGTAAACAGATATTATTGCCAGAGATATAATTAAAGCGAATTTCTTCATTTTTACCACATCCTAAATATTTCAGCCATTTAAATTATTTGCCTAAGTTTCTGTAAGCATTTTTGTAGATTGGCGATGCAACAATTTCATCCTTCCTCTCCCTAAACTCAATTACTTTTTCCTTCGCTTTCTTAGATTCTTCCATTAGCTTTTCTGCTTCTTTTCCTTTGATCCTGTTAAGCTTCAAAAATCTATCTCGATGTATACTTGGAAATACATTGTATGTGCAGAATGGGATTATACGCTTCCCTGCTGCATAATGTATGCTGCATCTCTGCACCCTGTTGACATCATAATTATAATAATCTTGGAAATGCATCATGCCAAAGAAAAGGAAATACTGATGAAATGCTCCTAAAGCCTTGTAGTTTCCTTTCTCAATTATCTCCTCAAGCAAGTCAGATATTTTAACACCATTCGGAAGCTCATCTTGCAGGATATAACCTTTAAGCTTTTCCGCCAGCGCCTTGCGGAGGCTGCCATATTTTATGGCTGTCGGTATCAGCTTTGCTCCAAATAAAGCTTTCTTAAGCTTGCTACCATGCATTTCAATTATGTCCATGATAAATCTATCAACATCTATGAATTCTGTTATCGCATGCATCTTTCTCTTTTCAGCATCGATATAGGCGTAGGTGGCTATGCCGCATTTTTCGTTGTTATAAAAGTGCACATGCGGTTCTTTTCCAATGATATCGGCTAGGGCAGCGACGGTTGGCACAGGATACCACGCATCCATTCCTATACCAAACTCCTTTTCAAGCTCATAAACTATATCTGACTGCACGACCCTGAGCTTCTCTCTATCTCCCTTCTTTATGAAGCCCACAAGCGATATAGGCTGAAAGTTGACGCCTTTTATTCCCTTCTCCACATTATTTATGGCAAATTTAACAACGGCAGGCATCTCCTTCAAATTCAGCTGGCTTACAGTTGGAACAAGAACAATGCTTTTCACTCCACCATTATAATATGCTTCCAGAGCAAATGGAAATTCATAATGATTTTTTATGTTGCTATTTGGCTTATCTGTCACTCCATCGAAAGATGTATATATCGTATTCAATCCAGCTTCCTTCCATTTTTTCACTCTTGCAACAGCTTTTTCCGGCTCTTCAAAATATTGTATGCCGAGTGAGACAGAATTTGTATTGAGCTGGATATGAGGTGAGCCAAGTTCTTTACCCACTTTTATTATTTTATGCAAATCATGCCTTAATGAAGGCTCTCCTCCTGTTATCTGAATCGGTGGCGTATAACCATTCATATCTCTTGCCACTTCTATCTGCTTTTTTATTTCCTCTATGCTCGGCTCATAAACAAATCCAGCTTTTTCCTCGTAAAAAAAGCAGTACCAGCATCTCAAATCGCATCTATTTGTGGCTACAATGTTGAGTAAGGCAGTAGAATTTTTATGCATGTCGCACAATCCGCAGCTTGCCAAATCAAGCTTATGCTTTATTTTGGTATTTAGCTTGGCAACATAATTCTCTTTTGCCTCAAATTTTTTAATCTGATTCCAATATTCAAGGCTTCCTATTCTTTCTATCGTCCCACTTTCTTTCAAAAGATACACGACTCCATTTTTCTCCACATAGGCAGCATTTATTGTTTTTGGTATCTTGCCATCACCAATTGTTCGCTCATCAACGCTTTTTGTTACTTCAAGCACTTTAAAATTTTCTTTTTCAGCAATTTCTTCAACCATCATGATATCAGAAAAAGGCTTTTTCCCTATATAAATTTTTCATATTCTTTTGCCAGATAACCATTGCATTAATATTTTATTCCAAGCTTTGGAACCTCTATTCCTTTACCTTCTCCTATTTTTCCAACAGCTTTTGCTTCTATGCTTCTATTCAAAATTTGAATTGCCTGCTCGCTTTCTTCTTTTGAAACAACGATTGCCATTCCCATTCCCATATTAAATGTTTTGTACATTTCATACTCGCTCACATTTCCGAGCTTTTGTATTACTCTAAATATGGGTTGCGGTTCAAAAGGCTCGTCGATTATGAATCTAAAATCTCCAATCATTCTTCTCAGCTTATACAATCCGCTTCCTGTTCTGTGTGCAATTCCTTTTATCTCCACCTCATTCCATAGTTCTTCTATTTCCTTCACATATATTCTTGTAGGCTTGAGCAATTCATATCCTATGACGCCGATTTCATCAATTTCATCATGAAAAGAGTAGCCATTTTCTTTGAAAACTTTTCTTGCAAGAGTGAAGCCATTTGAATGCAATCCATTGCTTTTTAAGCCGACTATAACATCTCCTTCTTTTACATTTTTGGGCAATTCCTTTTCAATAATCCCAACTGCTGTCCCAGCCAGATCAAAACCTTTTATTATTTCTGGAAGCGTTGCAGTTTCACCTCCAATTATTGAAATGCCAGCCTCTTCCGCCCCTTTTTCCAATCCTTTGGCTATTTCCTTTGCAACCATTGCATCCATTTTTTCCATCGCAAGATAGTCAACGAAAGCAATCGGTTTAGCGCCAACACAGAGCAGATCATTCACATTCATTGCAATGCAGTCTATGCCTATTGTGTCCCATTTTTTCATTTCATTTGCCACTATTATTTTACTTCCAACTCCATCTGTTGACATTGCTATTCTTATTCCATTGTATTCAACGCTATTCTTTTTTCCAATAACTCCTGTTATGGCTTCTATAACCTCATTCTCCTTTTCGATATCCACGCCTGCCTTTGCATAGGTAAATTCCATGATATTATTGCAGCATGTTTTATAAGTAAATCGATAAAAAAATATATGCAACGCTTATACCCATTGAATGATAAAGCTTGACATCGAGCAAGGGAAAAAATATAGGGGAAAAATAAAGGTTGCAGAGCTCGAAGACGGGAGCAAGGTGGAGATACCATATTTTGTCATGCGGGGGCGCCGCCGCAGGCCCATCCTGCTGCTCAACGCCGCCCTGCACGGAGACGAGTTGAATGGAGTAGAAGTCATCATGCGTTTGTTTGAAGAGCTCAACCCTATGGAAATGAATGGCACGATTGTTGCTGTTCCTGTTGTCAACGTTTTGGCTTTTCGCAGCAGGGATAGATTTGATGCAATCGAAAAAAGGGATTTGAATAGAAAGTTCCCAGGGAAAAAAGATGGGAATGTTACAGAGAAGATTGCATACCATTTTTTCAATGAATTTGTAAAAAAAGCTGATTTTGGAATTGATTTACATGCAGGAATGAAAGGTCATTTGTTGCTGCCTCATGGAAGAGCCAGAACGCTGGGCGATTATGCTCCGAAGCTTGAATATTATCAGGCTTTGGGTACAGATATAATTTTTTATCATGAGGGCGAGAAAGGAATGCTTAACATTACTGCTGGAAAGCGTGGCATACCTGTTGTATGCTTTGAAATTGGTGAGGCAGACAGGCTCGATGAATTCTACATAAATGAGGGGATAAAAGGAGTGAAGAATTTCATGAAATATTTTGGAATGCTTTCTGGCTTGCCGGAGATGCCAGCTCGCCAGATTCTGCTTCAGGGCTATATAGAGACACGTGCCAGCGTGGGAGGAATGTTTTATTCGAAGGCGAGAGTGGGAGACGTTGTTAAAAAGGGAGATGTTATAGGATATATAAGGAAAATAAATGGAAAGAAGGTGTATGTTAAAGCTGAGAAAAACAGCACTGTCATGGGCATACGTACCCTATCTGCTGTAAGAGAGGGGGATCCAATAGCATGGATGCTTTCATTTGAAAATGCTGAAATACTTGAAATAAAAAAGAAGGTTAAAATAAGGAGAAACAGGATTTTGGAAAAAGCGGAAAAATTCATTAAATGATGGGTTTATTCCTGCTTGTATGCTGCCACACTCTATTCACAATATATGCAATTTTTTCCTCCATATCATCCTTTCTGGCATACCATCTTTTTATTGTATCGGCGCAGCTCTTTTTTCTTTTGACTCTCCTTCTCAATATATTCAAATATCTGGCATTTGTATCGAGAGCTTTTATTCCCTTTTCAGCTTTCTCTATGCCCTCCATCATGTAATTTGATACAGAAACTTTTTTACCATTCCATATGAAATCTCCTCGCAGCCCTTCTTTTATCGCTTCCATCCTATTTATTTCTATCTCCTTTATGGGAGGCAGCTCCTGGCGGCTCCACCGCTGCGCATATTTGAGGCGCCCCACTATGTATTCGATGAGAGCCATATTTTCTTTTATTGTGCATTGAGCTGGGTAGACTCTATTTTCCACTCTAAATGGAACTTCAAGCCTTATTCTGTTATCTTCGTGCCTTTCCTTAACCATCTGAGTGAGTGATGAAGCCATTATGGGCGGAAAAGAAGCAACATATTCTCCATATTCAATTATGGATGACGGATATTTAATTAATTTTGGGAAGCCTGCGTTGCCGCCGTCAGCGAGCTCATACAATAAAAGGCGAGCCTCTCTGTAGTCAAGTAATTCGCCTCCAATAATTGGACTGTTGGCAGATATTGCAATTTGCTCAGGCACCATGTACAAAAGACGGTTGTATTTCTCAACAACATCCTGTGGGTTTTTCCCCTGTATATGAACATGTATGGATTGTATGGCAATGGCAATGTGGCGAGCCTCTATGCTACGATTTCCAATCTTTATTGAAGGAAAATTGCTTCTCCATTCAGCCATTTTTTTAGCCCTTGTTGTCTCAGAAATCCATTCATCGGCTAAAACAGAAGGATGAGGATTTGAGCCAAGGAGCAAAAATATTGCTTCCGTTTTGTGTATTCTTTCTGCAAGCTCAACTATATCGTGTATTGCATCATGTAAATATTCTTCCATCTCTCTTAATGCGTAGCAGGAGTATTCACGAGGAAAACTTCTTATTTCAATCTGACACTTTCCAGCTTCCTTATCAAACTCAAAATCCTGATGCATTTGATTTAAGCGAGAAATCAATTTGCTTGCATCCAATGGCTTTCCTTCCTTGTCTATCAAAGCCCCTTCTAACTCTATACCAAAAATGTAGTCCTGAGGATGATGGCGGTGTTTCTCCAGTTCTTTGATATAGTCCTTTAAATCTTGAATGCTGCGAAATTCCATACTGCTATGTTGCCAATCTTTTTAAAATTTGTTAGCATGCTGTCATGCCATTTTACTTGCGGGAAAATGCAGCGATATACTTAAAAACTATAACAATATAACATTTAGAGGGAGAAAAATGAAAAAATTAAGCATAATATTTGGTTTGATGCTACTGGTTCCTTTCATAAACTTTGGGAATGCAAATGGCCCCACTGCAGATTTTACATGGACACCCTCTAATCCATCAACTGCTGATATAATTCATTTTACTGACACTTCTTCAAATCAAACTAATATTGAAGAGAGGGTATGGTATTTTGGAGATGGTCATGGTTCCACTGAAAAAAATCCATTTCATCAATATGCAAGACCTGGAACATATACTGTAAAGCTCGTTGTAAAATGGAATTTCAGTGGAAGCATTGTTTATGGTGAAGCAACCCACGATATACAAGTGGTAAATCAGCCGCCCGTCGCCGATGCGGGGCCGAATCAGGTGGTCAATAAAACAAAAGTAACTTTTGATGGCTCCGGCAGCTATGATCCAGATGGAAACATCACATCATACAAATGGAATTTTGGAGATAACACAACAGGAGAAGGAAAAATAGTTCATCATACATATAGCAAAGATGGAACATATACCGTAACTCTGAATGTTACAGATGATTTTGGAGCGAGTGACGAAGATACATGCGTGGTCACAGTCGATACACATACACCATCAACAAAGCTGAACATAACGGGTAGCAAAGGAGAAAATGACTGGTATGTTAGCAATGTCACAATAAGAATGGAAGCCACCGATAACTTATCTGGGATAGAAGAAACTTGTTACAGAATTGATAAAGGAAATTGGACTGAATACTCGACGGCCTTCATTTTAAGTAAAGAAGGAGAGCACCTGATTGAATACTATAGTATTGATAAAGCAGGAAACAAAGAAAATATCAAGAATATTACAATAAAAATTGATAAAACGAAGCCGGTTGTCAGCATATTAACACCGAGGGAAAGAAGGCTGTACATATTTGGAAGAGACATCATGCCAACACTTAGAATGACAATAATAATAGGAAAAATAGATGTCAAAATAGATGCAGCTGACAACATATCAGGAATATCACATGTGAAAATATTTGTTAACGACGAGGAGAGAGCAAATCTTACGAGCCCGCCATATGAATGGAGATGGGGAGGAGACATAGGAAGAAGAACACTCAAAGTCGTTGCTTACAACGATGCAGGATTGAACAGCAGTAGCGAAATGGATGTTAAAATATACAGTTTATTTAAAGGTGGAGCGCAAGTCGAGACTGCACAAATTTATTAATTTCTCTTCCTATTCTATTTTTTGTGGGCCCGTGGGGTAGCTTGGCCTATCCTTGTGGCTTCGGGAGTCATAGACCCGAGTTCAAATCTCGGCGGGCCCATAACTAACTCAATTTTTGGCATTTATTAATTTTTTAGGATGAGAATCATCAATTGCAGGATTCTTATTGCTTCTGATTTATCCTTCTCTGTAGCTTATATGGGGCGATAACGAGATTTTATCCCATCTTAGTGGAATGCAAGAATGATTTTCTGTTTATATGGAATGAAAGTGAAATTAAGATATTGCATTAAAATTTAAATATTGGGGAGAAATGGTAAGATATGGTTATTACTTGGTATAAAATAAAAGATCTTACGGATTCGGAAAACAGAAATATACCAGAAGATCCGGGTATTTATTTTGTTAGATGGGCAAGAAATGGATCTCCTGTTCATATTCCTCGTCTAGGTGGCCAAGACAACAAAGGGATATTATACATAGGTAGCTCAAAAAACATTAGAGAAAGAATAGAACGGCTCATTAATGCAATTGTTAATGATGGGAAGAATCATACTATTTATAAAACAAAAATCTTCTGCAGCATTTCCAAACTGATAAAGTTGGAAGAATATGAAATTACATGGGAAAAACTAAAAACGCATGAAGAGGCAAGGGGCAAGAATGGGCAGCTCTAAAATTATACTGTGATAAATATCACGAAGGCCCACCATTGAATCTTTCACTTTCAAGAGAGTTATTCGCCATAGTAGGCATAGCACGTGTTGGAAGATCAAAGGTTGCTTATGAAGCCGATAGATTTGTGAAAAGTATTATTTTGTAATCATTAGCTCTAATCCAAATATCTAATTGTGGAGTAAAGAAAAGGTTTAGCATACTTTTGCTTTATTTTTGGATATAGATATGTGCATGGATATCAAGATAGAAAAAGAATGAGCAATTCCCACCTATTTTAATCCGTGATAACATCAAACATCACTGTTTTTGTTACCTCAGTAGGCCTAAGCCCAGCTTCGAAATATCGCTCATGCCACCTGCAGTTATGCGAAAATCATATCTCTTGTCTCCATCTGCTCTCAATCCTCCTTTTGCTTGTTTGTTAGATAAAAGTTTGGGAAAATCCCCAATTTCTTTAATTTACCACTTTTCAAACTTTACTTTGTGGACCTTATAAGGTTTTCCTTCCCCATCTTTATACGTCCAGTTTTCTCCAAGCCCTATTTCTTCACAAACTTGTCGCCACATTACATGCAAATTTCTCACGGTAGTATCCCCTAGGAGAATATCGCCCGGTTTTCCTAAACCTTGGATTTTTGCAGCTAAACTAACAACTGACCCAATTATATCCTTGTGTTGCTTTGTTTTGGGGCTACCAATTGTTACAACGTAAGCTTCTCCTGAATCTAGGCCTATTCTGATATCGATGCATGGATAACCATTTTCTTTGAGAATAGGATTCAAACCATTATACAATAGTCGCCTTATTGTCAAAGCACAATCAATAGCTAGGTCATTTTTTGTTATAAAGCTCGGCTCAGGAAAGTATGCGATTAATCCATCTCCGGTATATTTTAAGACATGACCATGAAATTTAGGAACAATTTCACTTATTTCATATAGTACAGTTGATATTAACCTAGCGTATTTCTCAGATTCTAAATTTGTTGAAAGTTTCGTTGAACCGACAATATCTACACACATAATAACAAACCCTAATTTATCCTGAGCCAATGACTCTAGAAATCTTTCAGACTTATCTTCGAAAGTAGGTGGTTTCTCAATCCCTTCTAATCTGGCTTGAATTATTGGGGGTTCTACTTCTAATGTATTGCTCAGTATCATCAATCTCTGATGGCTGAAAATAGATTGGTCGGCCAGCCATTTGTTTCGCTAAATCAAAAAGTACTCTCTCTGGAAATAGGACTTTATCTAATTTATCATATAAATATCGCTTGCCATTTATTTCTTTCCATTCATATCTGCGGGGGTCAGGGACCAATCTAGCTGTAAATGTTCTTTTATCTTCATCAACAGATATAATTTCTTGGACGAAATCTATCCTAAAACGCATTTTTTTTATCGGACATATTTATTCCCCCGCGTAAAATGTAACTTCATAGATATTAAAAAGATTATGCCATAAACTCATAGAGTAGCGTATAGCTATTGATTGATCTCTATTTTTCCTTATGTTTTCATCCAGTAGCAATAACTCCTCTATTGCATAATCAAACTTTGCCTTCAATATTTCATGCTTCGATCCCCTTCTTTTTACATTTATAAGCGAAGGTATTTTCCTTAATCGCCACTCTTAAATCCTTCTCCCTCCAAGCATTTGTTTTCCACTTCATGCCACAATCATCCATGTTATGAAGGCGAGAGCAAGCATAGCTCCCCATATTTTTGGATCCCAGTAGAAAACTTTTCTTCCGTCTAAAGGGCCGAGAGGAATTAAATTGAATAAAGCAAGATATGCGTTT
>JAGGWA010000044.1 GCA_021157745.1 Thermoplasmata archaeon | reverse complement strand
TATTTATCCCTTTAAGCCCTTTCTCTTTCAACTCTGGAATTTCTTCATATGTTATTGCTTTGTTCATGCATATTTTGCCACAGAGCCCGCAACCAATACATTTATCCAAATCATTGGAATGAAAACCTCTTAAAATATCCGTGGGCAATTTTTTTCCTTCCATATCTACATGCTCTTCGTATGGATATTTGATTGTATGCGGCTTCTTCGCCAAATGCTTCCAGGCCTTTAAAGGCTTTAATATACTCATCTTATCACCTTTCTATATCAGGAGGACAAATATCCAAACTGAACAGAATTTGCGATACATCTGCAATATTTGCTCCTTGGAGCAATTTCTCAGCAACATTTATTCCGTGCGTATAGCTTGGCCCACGAACGTGCACCCTTACTGGCTTTAGCCCCCCATCGCTGACAACAAAATATCCAAATTCTCCTTTACTGCTTTCGACTCTTGCAAAAGCATAGCCTTCTGGAACCTTCCAGCGCAACCAATTAGGATGCTTCAAAATGTGCTCGCTCTCTGGCATCTTTTTCAAGGCCTGCCTTATGATTGCTATACTCTGCTCTATCTCGAGGCGTCGAATTATCATACGGGTATATACATCTCCTGCTTCATGGGCATCGAACTTTCCTAAATCCGGATATGAAACGATGTCAAAATCAATTTCATCATACGCTGCATAAGGCTCGAGTTTTCGAACATCGTAACCATAACCGCAAGCCCTCAAATTTGGCCCAGTAACACCCCATTCTATGGCTTTGTTGCATGGAATCTTTCCCACACCAATAGCCCTATCGAAGAAAACGCGATTTTCAAAGAGAACATCATCATATAGCTTCAAGCGCTCCTCTATATAATTCAAAGTTTTTTCAATGAGGCGGGGCAAATCAGCAGGCATATCCCAGCGCACGCCGCCTGGCCATATATAGATATGATAAACTCTCGCCCCTGTGAGTTGCTCAAATATGTCAAGGATATAGTCTCGATCTCCCATGCTCCATTGAGGTAGCGTATAAATTCCAATGCTTCCTGCATAGCTTCCGATAGCCATTAAATATGCTGCTATTCTTGCTAATTCGAGCACTATGGTGCGGATATATTTTGCCCTATCCGGAATTTCCCAGTCCATAAGCTGCTCGACTGCCATTGAATATGCAGCTTCATTAACATCGGGCTCTGGAACACAAATTCTACATACCAAGGGAATATTCTGCATCCATAGGCGAGATTCCATGAGTTTTTCGAATCCGCGATGAAGATAGCCAACATTACACTCTGCTTTTGTTACAGTATCACCATCCACCCATAAATGATACATCATGTTTCCAGTTATTCCAGGGTGCTGCGGCCCAATGAATAGCTCATATTCCTTCATTTTCATCCCCCTCTATGAATGGTATGCTTTCATACATCTGCTTAACAAATTTTTTGGAATCAAAGTCTTTTCGCATTGGCGGGTCATGAGGCCAGTTTTCGAGCAAAAATGGAGTGAGGCGATTGTTGCCTTCGAATTTTATTCCGTACATTTCATGGATTTCGCGTTCATAAGTTTCAATTTGAGGAAAAAGATGGCTCATGCTTTTCATTACATCATTGTTTCTGTCTATGTCAACTGAAAGCATTGCATGCTCTTTTTCCTCATAATTCCACATGTGATATACAAGCTCAAATTTTCCTTTATCAAGCCAATCAACGCAGGAGAGCATTACAAAATGGTTGAATCCATTTTCTTTAAGTTTCTTTATCGATTCTTCAATTTCATCTGCACTTAATTTAATATAAGCTCTCCCATGCATTTCTTCTCCTTTTCCAAGCAATTCAATGCTCTTCATTTTTCTCCCTCTTCTGTTCTTTTTCTTCCTTTTCCTCTTCCTTTACCTCAAAATTGAACACTCTCCTTTGATTTTCCTTATATTTGTCATAATATTTCTGATATCTCTCCCATCCTCTTGCTTTGCCCTCGTCTATCAATTTCATCAATTCTAAGAAAGCATTTATTATGCCTTCCGGCCGAGGCATGCAGCCAGCGATGTACAAATCAACTGGAATGTATTTCTCGAGATGCTTTATTGTATTATACGAATCCCAGTACATGCCACCATTTATTGTACATGAACCAAAAGCTATAACATATTTTGGAGACTGCATCTGCTCATATACCTGAATAACACGACGCAATGTTTTAACTGTTAGATAGCCAGTTATAAGCAAAACATCCGCCTGGCGGGGCGTTGCCATTGGAGCAATTCCAAATCTTTCCATGTCATAGCGGGATGTCATAACAGGAGGCATCTCGATTGCGCCGCATCCTGTGCAGAAGTGAACCATCCACAACGAGCGTTTGCTTGCTTTTCTCGCCAGCTTGCTCCATTCCTCATATCTCATCATTTTATCACCATTATGTAAACCCATATCAAAGATATGGCAGCTATGATTGCTTCATATTTCCAGTAAAAGCCGAAAGCCTGCTCTATTCTAAAGCGAGGAAATGAAGCAGCTATGAGTATGGAGAGGGCAAATAAAAGGAAAATCAATGCAAGCCATACTATGAAATTGATTACGAAAGCAAAATTTCCATGAGCAACAACACCCCCTCCAAGGAATAAATCAACAAACAGGGTTGTTTCTGCAACCAAAGCTATGGCTTTATATAGCATCAAGCTACCCAAATATTTTCCTCCAAACTCCACCATCGGGCCACTTGCTATTTCATGCGGCGCCACAGGAATATCAAAAGGCTGCTCCATTAGCATGCCCTGCAAAGCCATATCTGCTGCAAAGGCAGCGATCATAAAAGGAGGCATCGTTATAGCCCAGCTTTTTATTCCATTGATGCTTTGCATTCTTACAATGGTTGCAAGAGAAGTTGTATCATAATATATCATTAAAGCTATTAAAGTTATGACAAAAGGCAGTTCATAAGAAAGCATCATTACCAAAGCCCTCATTACGCCGACGCCAGCATTAGGATTGCCGCTTGCTCCTGCCCCCAGAGCGAAGCCCAATGACGGGATGGCGAGCAAATATAAAACAAGAAATGCATCCCCATCCGTGCTCAAAAGCTGCACCCCACCAATTGGAAGGAACAAAAGCGTGAGTAATATTCCGGATATGGAGAAAAGTAATGCGAGATCAAAAATCCATCCATGGCTTATATTTGTTTTTTTGCTCAACAATTTTGCAACATCTATGAAATTCTGGTAGAAAGGTGGGCCTACGCGGTTATGGACTCTCGCCACAATTTTTCTTCCTATACCCATGAATAGCAAGCCAGTGCATGTTCCAATTATTGCATATGCAATCAGTATAGTTATTTTTATAGCAATTCCAATCATATCCATATCAACCACCCCATTACGAAAAGCAAGAATAACACAACATATATGGCATAATCCTGAACATACCCGGTGTATATCCTTCTTACAGCATTCGATACACATTTGATTCCATTGTATATCTTTTCAAAATAGTATGTGGCACCAGGCTCAAGATACGGAAGCAAAACTTTCTTCAGGGGCTTGTAATAGTTGTTGGCAGCGTGCATAGCTGGCTTATGCAGTTCATATGGCTCGCCAGCTAAATAATTGTCCTCAAAGCTTGTTACGCGGTGCTTTCTTGCTTTGTATATGACGAATGCTGGAATCATCGCCACCATAAGCGTTATCAGAACGGCAATGCTGTTGTATTTGGCAAGGCTCGTTTCAATAGCAAATTTTGTATGTGCTATGCTTTCTATGCCAGCAGCCTGCAAGGCTGGTTTCATCAAATCAAGCATGTATCCAGGAAAAACAACGAATATTATCAATGGCAAAACAAGTATGAACAAAGCTGCTATCATGCTTTTCGGAGCTTCTTCCACGCTATCATGACGGTTCTCTCCAAGGAAAACACCATAGAGTATGCGGAATGAATATAGGAAGGCACCGACGCCTGCTATAAGCATTATTGGAGCGATGAAAACATATTTTTGCTGTATTGCAGCCTCATACAACAACCATTTTGATGCAAAACCACTCGTAATTGGAATGGCAGCCAGAGCAAATATTGCAAATAAAGTAGCCATAAAGGTGAATGGCATTTTGTATGCAAGTCCACCAAGCTCGCTTATCTTCCATTTTCCAGTTCTATATGCTACTATGCCAGCTGCAAGGAAAAGAATGGCTTTGAAGAAAGCATGGTTGAAAGCCTGGAACAATGCTCCTGTTATTGCTAATGGTGTACCTATTCCGAAGCCTATAGCAATGTATCCAAGCTGCCCTATGGAGGAATAAGCAAGCAACTTTCTCAAATCATCCTGCAATATGGCTATTAGCGTGGCAAAGAATGCTGATAGAGCTCCAAAGACAGCAAGCAAATAATTCCATGACACATTTGTCATGTAATTTTGCAGTATATCAACGCCTTTCAATGAGAAAAGGAATAAAAATATTCCATAGTAGCCGAGCTTACTCAGCCCTCCAGAAAGAAAAGCGACAAATGGCTCATCGCATTTTGAATAAACAAATGGAGCCCATGCATGCAATGGCATTATAACAGCTTTAACAGCAAATCCAGTTATGATGGAAGCAATTGCAACAAAACCAAGCTTTCCAGATATGTTTAAAATGTCTGAAAGCAGTAGCGAAGAATTTTCATGCCATAGTATAATTATTCCGAACAATATGGCAAAAGCAGCAAATACGGAAAAAATCAAATAACTCATTATGGCATTTTTATCTTTGCTTCTGTAAACGAGCAAAAATGAAGACCATGACATCATTTCCCAGAATAGGAACAAGGAAAGCATGTCACGGGAAAGCAAAATGCCGAATGTGGCAAACAATGAAAGAAGCATCAGAGCAAAGAAGCCATCATTTTCTTTAAAGAATGAATAGGAATAGAGCATTATTACTGGGAATAAAGGAAGAATCATTAAAGCAAAGAACCATGATAACGGTGTTATTGCCAGATGCAATGTTACGCCTGCCAAATAAATTTTCATGTGGTTCTCTATTCCAAGATTTATAATAGCGAATCCATAATTGGAAGCCCAGTCAAGCAAAGCAAGCAAGGGAAGCAAAGATATGAAGAATGCTATTATCGCCGCAAGCTTTTCCCTTACAAAGAAAGTTATTATCGCCGCCACAACCAGCTCAGCAAATATTATGTCGAGCATCTTAACCACCCCATAATGGCAAAGAAGCAATTTTATACACCAAAGGAAGCAAGCCGAATAGTATGGCAAAGGAGGCCATCGCCGCCATCGTCGCCTTGTAACGCAGACTTAACTCGCCATCATTTCCGATGCTTCTGTGCAAATATCTTGCGAAATATGCTGTTTCCACTATTCCAGCAAAGAAAATGAGTATGATGACAAGCCATAATTTCTCATCCATGGCGGCAAGCATCAAATACCATTTGCCCCAGAATCCAGCTAATGGCGGCATTCCTATGAGGCTAAGCACGCTTACAATTCCAGCATATTTGCTCGCCATGCCATGCATTTTTTCGCTTTTAGAAAGCAGGAACAGAGATGATTTCGAGGCTGCATGACTTACTATGAGAAATAGCGAGGCTATCAAAGCGTATTTTAAATCCTGGCTTGCCAAGCTAAAAGCAATCAGAATCATTCCCATCTGTCCTATGGAGGAATATGCAAGCATTCTTTTAACGTCTTCCTGCATGAAGGCAGCAAGCTCTCCTATAAGGAGAGTTATCACACCAACCCACAGAGCTATTTCATAAGTGGCATGGAAGGGAAATATTACAAGCATCAAACGAGCTATTGCGTATATCGCAGCTTTTGAAGGAGCGAAAGAAAGCAACGATGCGACTCCTTCACTCGCTCCTTGATAAGCGGAAGGAACCCATCCATTCAATGGAAATATTTCCGCTTCAACCCCTATGCCTGTAAGAAGCATTGCAAATGATGCCCATTTTATTTTTGCATCCATGCTTGCTATTCTCGCCGCTATATCATATATGTTGAGTGTTTTGAGCTGGCTGTAAATCAATGCTATTCCTATTAGTATGAAGGAAGATGCTATTGAACCAAGAACCATATATTTTATTGCTCCTTCCAGAGCTTTTTTATCTTTCTTTCCAGCTATTAAAGCATAGCTTGCAACTGCTGTTATTTCAAAAAATACAAACATGTTGAATATGTCTCCTGTTATAACAATGCCCGTTGAGCCAGCTATAGCGAGGAGATAAAGCATTGAAAATTTGTAGTTTGCTTCTTTTCCAATTGCTACAAAATTTATGAAAGCAAATAGATTTATAATCAAAGCAAGTAAAGCAGAAAGAGAATCGATTGCTAAAAATATTCCTATTGGGGGATTAAATCCTGCTATGGTTTCATAAATTTTTCCATTTGAATAGACATGGAAGAATATGCCTATTGCATATCCCATGTTGAATGCTATTGCCCCTCCTGCTATCGCCGCCCCATATTTTTTGAAAATCGGGATTATGAAAGCCGTGATCAAAGGAATGGCAATCAGCAATACAGGATGAATTACCATTTCATCCCCTCCTTATATTCGAGGGTTCCATTTTTTTGATAATATGATATTAACACAGCTATGGCTAAAGCTGTAACAGAAAGTCCTATTACGATGGCCGTTAAAACCAGAGCCTGAGGCAATGGATCAACATATTTTGCAAAGTTTGCATTTTCTATTGGAGCAGTTCCTCCTGGGATATGGCCAATTGTTATCAAAAGTAAGTTAACGCCTGTTTCCATTATTGATAAAGAAATGAATATCTTCATTAAATTGCTTTTTGAAATCACGCCGTATAAGCCTATGGAAAGAAGAGCAGCTACTGTAATATAGCATGGTAATGTTAAGGCGGCAAAGTTCATTCTTCCACCTCCTTCAATTTTTGAACAATTGAAGAAAGCTCTGAGCCAACTTTGAATCCAATCGCAATGTAGATGAGGGGTATTATGCCAGCACTGAAGAGATGGCCAGGTTTACCAACAGGAATGAAATTTTGAAGGAATGATGTTGCAAGCAGCAAGCCGAGCAATCCAATTATAACAAAAATCGATCCAGAAATGCTTTCTATATATGACAGCCTTTTTTCATTCACAAAAAACTTTGGATATGCGAGCAGCATCAAAAGAAAGCCAGAGGCAATAACGCTGCCGCCTGGAAAGCCGCCGCCTGGCGTGAGGTGGCCATGAATGAATATGTATGCTCCTGTAAGCAAGGCGAATGGCAGAACAATTTTTGAGCCTTCTTTAGTGATCAAATTCGCTTCCCTCCTCTGCATTTTTTTGTGGAGCTGGTAAAGCAAGAATGAAACGCCTGTTGCTGCTGTGAAAAGAACGGTTACCTCTCCTAAAGTATCGAAGCCACGATATTCGACGACGATTGCAGTAACAGCATTTACAGCGCCCGTCTCGTTCCTCGTTTCTTTTATGTAATGGCTTGGAACGCTCTCATTTGCAACGCTTCCATTAATTGGATTCTTGTAATGGTAAGCACTTCCTTCATAGCTATCGTATGGAATGAGCTGGATGAATATTGAAATTGAGAAAGCAAAGAAAAGCAATGCTACAGCTATGCCAGCATATTTCCTCATTCTTCCCACCTCCTCGTTTTTCCTATTGCATATACAAACACTGCCATTGTAAGAGCAGCTCCTATGGAAGCCTCGGTTATCGCAACATCAGGAGCTTGCAGAACTAAAAACATTATTGAAACAACCAGGCTTGCTATTCCCATGGCAATAGCGGAGGAAAGCAAATCTTTAGTCTCGACAGCATATATTGCAGCCACTATTGCAAGAAGAGCCATAACCCATGCTATGATAACGAGTATCATTTTTTCCTCTCCTCATATTTATCTACAATGCTTTTTTCCCATAACTTTATTCCTGCATTATGGGAAGCTCTTGCAAGAGCACTCGCTCCCACTGGAGCAGTTAGCACAATGAATAAAGCTATCACAAGAAGCTTGATCATCCATTGCAATTGCATTAAACCAATTCCAAAAAGGAAAGAAAGGACACCAAGTGTCGTTGTCTTCGTTGAAGCCTGCATTCTGTTGTACAAATCCGGCATTCTTACAAGCCCTATTGTCCCAAAAAGGAAAAACAGAGAGCCAATGAAAACGAAAATCATGCCCGCATAATCCAAAATTTGCCCTATCATAATCCTCCCTCCAGATATCTCGCAATTGCAATCACGCCAACAAATGCGAGTATTGCATATACAAGAGCCACATCCAGATAAATGAAACGAGATGAAAGCACAGCTATTAAAACAAGCAAGGCGGTTGTTATATTTGTCAAAGCATCCAATGCTACAGCCCTATCGCTTGCTGTTGGCCCCTTCAAAAGACGATATGTTCCTAAAGCTACGGAAGCTGCAAGAATAGAAAGAATCAAATAAACAAAGTAAGAATTCATGAGAACACCTCCTTAAGCAATCTTTCAAACTTTCCTTTTATAATTTCTCCCGCCTTTTTTGGCTCTGTGCTTTCAACATAAACCCAGTGTATGTATGCCTTGTTGTTATCATAGTCTATCGTCATGGTTCCAGGCGTCAATGTTATTGCATTTCCGAGGAAAAGTTTTGCAGATGGAAGTTTCAAATCGGTTTCAATTTCAACTATGCCAGGCTTTACAGGAAGCTTTGGAGAAAGAACAATTCTAGCCATGTTCAAATTCGCTTTCACCATTTCCTTTAAAAAAACAAAAAAGAATGCAATGAAATACGCTATTCTTTTAGGATGAAGATATTTTATTCCAAGCCCTTCGAAATTTTTACTTGTTATGGCAGCCACTCCTATTGAAATGATGATTCCAGCTACAAGCTCTTCTAAAAACGCCTCCATTGTTATATTTGGACTATATATGAGGGCTATCCATATGATCGTAAGCAATATTGCAACATATGCAAATTTTCCCCCCATGCTATCAGAAAGGTTATATACTTCGTATATATAACCATTTGGTTTTAATTTCGAACCATGATGGATGAAAAAGATGCATTAATAATTGAGATGCTTTCAAAAAATGCGAGAATGCCCTATTTGAAGATAGCCAAAATTTTGAATATATCCGAAACTGCTGTAAGGAAAAGGATAAAAAAACTTGAAGAAAAAGGAGTGATAGAAGGATATACGATAAAAGTTAATCCTGAAAAACTTGGCTATAAAAGTGTTGCCCATGTCGGCATAAACACAAATCCGAATTATTTTTTGAAGGTAGCATGCCGCCTTACTGAAATGCATGCTGTAAAATGCGTTGCAATCGTTGCAGGAGGACATTCAATAATGGTTGATATATGGGCGAAGGATAGCAAACATCTAGAAAAAATTTTGAATGATATAAAGAACATGGAGGGAGTTATTTCGGTAAATCCTTCCGTTATACTGGAAAGGCTCAAGTCATGGTGAAAGCAAAAACATTTTAAGCTTTCTTCCATTTGCCATTGAATGCCAGAATACAATCCAAAGATAGAAGAGGAGGTGCTTGAATACTGGGAGAAGAACAAAATATTCGAGAAAAGCCTCGAAAAGAGAAAGGATGGAAAAAAATTTATTTTTCTTGAAGGGCCTCCGACCGCCAACGGCTTGCCGCATCCCGGGCATGTTCTTACAAGAACAATGAAGGATGTTTTTTTAAGATACAAGACAATGAAAGGATATTATGTTGAAAGGCGTGCTGGATGGGACACCCATGGGCTGCCAGTCGAAATAGAAGTTGAAAAAATGCTCGGGCTCAAGAACAAGCAGGAAGTTGAAAAATACGGAATAGAGAGATTTAATGAGGAATGCAGGAAGAGCGTTTTCAAATATGAAGAAGCATGGAAGAAGATGACAAGGCGCGTTGGCTTCTGGATAGACATGGAGCATCCTTATATCACGATGGACAATAAGTATATTGAGTCAGTATGGTGGTCTTTGAAAGAAGCCTGGAAGCGTGGCTTGCTTTATCGTGGCTATCGTGTGACTCCGTATTGTCCTCGCTGCGGAACAACGCTTTCCTCGCATGAGGTGGCGCAGGGATATAGAGAGGTTGAGGACCCAAGCATTTTTGTGAGATTCAAAATAAAGGGAAAAGACGAGTATTTTCTTGCATGGACAACAACACCATGGACTTTAATATCAAATGTTGCTCTCGCTGTTCATCCCGAAGAAGATTATGTTAAAATAAATTATAATGGCAACATTTTCATTCTCGCTAAAAAAAGAGCTGATGTTTTGCTCAAAAATTATGATATCATAGACGAATTTAAAGGAAAAGAGCTTGAAGGAATAGAATACGAGCCTCTTTACAACTATGTAAAGCCAGATAAAAAATGCTGGTATGTTGTCACCGCAGATTTCGTTACCATGGATGAAGGCACTGGCATCGTTCATATTGCCCCTGCTTTTGGAGAAGATGATTATGAAGTGGGCAAAAAATATGATTTGCCCATGATTCAGCCTGTCGACTTGCAAGGTCGTTTTACGAGCGTTGTAAAAAAATGGGCGGGAATGTTTGTGAAGGATGCAGATGAAAGCATAATAGAAGATTTGAAACAGCGTGGCTTGCTGGAAGGCTATCAAAAATATAAGCATCAGTATCCATTTTGCTGGCGTTGCGATACGCCTTTGCTTTACTATGCCATCGAATCATGGTTCATAGGAATGTCAAAATTGCGAGACAATTTAGTTAAAAACAACGAAAAGATAAATTGGCATCCGGAGTATATAAAGCACGGGAGATTTGGAGAATTTATAAAGGAAGCAAGAGATTGGGCTTTATCAAGAAAGCGTTACTGGGGAACGCCCTTACCAATATGGAAGTGCGAGAAATGTGGCCATGAAGTTTGCATAGGAAGTGTTGAAGAACTAAAGAGTATGGCAATAGAAATGCCTGAAAAGCTTGATTTGCATCGTCCCTATGTGGATAAAATAAAATTGCGATGCCCGCGCTGCAATGGCGAGATGAAGAGGGTAGAGGAAGTCATCGACGCTTGGTATGATTCTGGTTCAGCTCCTTTTGCTCAGTGGCATTATCCCTTTGAAAATGAAGAGAAGTTCAAGGAGAGCTTCCCTGCAGATTTTATTTGCGAGGCCATAGACCAGACGAGAGGATGGTTTTATTCATTGCTCGCCATATCAACGCTTCTATTCGATAAGCCTGCCTACAAGAATGTTCTCACTCTCGGCCTTATCCTTGATGAAAAAGGACAAAAAATGTCAAAGAAAGCTCGCAATTATGTTGAGCCTGATGAGGTTTTTGAGAAGGATGGAGCGGATGCACTCAGATGGTATCTCATTTCTTCCTCTCCACCATGGCAACCAAAGCGCTTTTATGAAAAGGCTGTCAAGGAAGTTTTGAGCAGATTTTTGTTAACCCTATGGAATGTTCACTCATTTTACAAAACATATTCGACGCTTGATAATTTTGATTATGAGAGTAAAAAAGTTGGATATGATAAAAGAAGCATACTCGATAAATGGATTCTGTCATCTTTGAATAGCCTCATAAAAGAAGTCGAGGAAAAAATGAATGGTTACGAGGTTCATAAAGCTGCCCGCGCCATAGAAAATTTTGTGGTAAATGATTTGAGCAACTGGTATGTTAGAAATTCAAGAAAGCGTTTTTGGACGGAAGAGGAAAGCATTGATAAGCTCGCTGGCTACTCCACACTATATGAAGTTTTGACCACTCTCATAAAATTACTTGCCCCATTCGTTCCATTCATAACAGAAAAGATTTATCTTGAACTTGGAGGAAAGGAGAGCGTTCATCTATGCGATTATCCCAGCCAAGATGAAAAATTGATAGATGAAAAACTCGAGAAAAAAATGGAAATAGCAAGGAGCCTGACAGAGGAAGCAAGAGCAATAAGAGCAAGGAATAAGATAAAGCTGAGGCAGCCTCTGCAACGAGCGATAATAGTTTCAGATGAAAACATGGAAGATATGAGGGGTATTTTAAAGGAAGAAATGAATGTAAAAGAAATCATTTTTTCATCCACAGATGATGAATTCATGAAAAAGATTGCAAAACCAGATTATTCAAAAATTGGTCCAAAGTATAAGGAAAGGGCAAAGGAGATAGCAAGGATAATTGAAACAACACCCATACATGAACTTTCAAAACATGGAATAGATGAAGAGGATTACATTATAGAGGAGGTTCCAAAGGAAGGTTATGATGTTTCCTCCATCGACGGAAACAAAATAGCATTGTATACTGTAATTACTCCAGAGCTAAAGAAGGAAGGATTTGCAAGAGAAATTGTAAGGAGAATACAGGAAATGAGGAAGAAGATGGAGCTTGAAATGGAGGACAAAATAATAACAAAAATTGGAATTGAAAGGAGTCGACTCGGAGAATGGGAAGAATATGTTAAAAATGAGACGAGGAGTAGCGAGATAATATATGAAGAACCATCAAACGGAATGGAATGGGACATCGAAGGAGAAAAAATAAAGATTGAGATAAAAAAGGAATGAGAATTTACACGATTGGGCATTCAAACAGAAGCATTGATGAATTTTTGAATATTTTAAAGAAATACGGCATAGAGTGTGTTATCGACGTTAGAAGATTTCCTACCTCAAAATTCGAATATTTCAAAAAGGAAAATATTGCCTCTATACTGCAGAGAAACAATATAAGATATTTTCATTTTCCTTCATTGGGAGGGTTCAGGGGCGGCTATGATAAATGGATGCTTAGCAAGGAATGGAAAAATGCATATGAAAAGTTGAAGAGTGTCGCTTCCAGTTGCATAGCTGCAATAATGTGCGCGGAAAAATTGCCATTTAGATGCCATAGAAGATATATATCGAAAGCCCTATCAGAAGAGAAATGGAAAGTTGTTCATATAATAGAAGAGGACAGAATATGGGAGGAATGAAAATTTCGCTAATTTTAAATATTCTCCTTCATTAAAAGTCAATGAGTGTTGATTTCCTTTTACCAAATTTTATGTTCACCTCCTTGCTTAAATTGAATTTTGTGGAAAAAATGAAATATGGAACGGGATTAATGCTAAGAGGTGGAGCCCGTGAATAGGGTTTTGCTCATCGTCGAGGATGAGAAGGAAATGCAGGAGTTGATGAAGATATACATTAAAAAAGCAGGACTAAACTTGGAAATATACTCTGCATACAATGGGAAGGAAGGCGTTGAACTTTACAAAAAACTAATGGAGGAGAATAAAAAGCCCGATCTTGTTATCATGGATTTGAAGCTGCCCGGAATGAATGGTGTGGAGGCGAGCAAGAAAATACTGGAAATGGATCCCAACGCCACCATCTATGGATTCACAGCTTTTTTCGATACTCGCTTGGCCGAGAAACTACTAAAAGTAGGAGCTAAAAAAATAATACCCCGCCACGTCGGTTTCAAAGGATTTGTTAAGGAAATAAAAGAATTTTTTGGTGATTGAATGAAAATCGCCATAATAGGGTGCGGGGCTGCTGGCGCAACTGCGGCGCAGTTTGCCCGCAAGCAAAACAGGAGGGCAGAGATAACCATTTATGATAACGAAGGCTATGGAGAATATTCGAAATGTGCCCTGCCTTTGGTTATATCTGGAGAGCTTGAATGGAAGGATATCATCGAATATCCTCCGCAATGGTTTGAGAGGGCTGGCATAAATTACAGGCATGAAAATGTTTCAAGGATAGATTTTGATTCGATGGAAGTTGAGGGCAAAGATGTTGTTGAGTATGATAAAATCATAATTGCAACTGGAGCGAAGGCGGCTATTCCTTTTGAGGCGAGCGGAGCATATGTTTTAAGGGACATGAAGGATGCAATAAAGATAAGGAAGGATGCAATGAATTCTAAAAAAGCAATAGTGATTGGAGCAGGCTTGATTGGATTGGAAGTGGCGGAGGCTCTGAAAACATTAGGCTTGGAAGTTCTTGTTCTTGAATATATGAATTTTGTGCTACCCAACATGCTTGATCCAGATATGGCATCCCAGTTGCTAAAAAAATTGGATGGTATTGAAATAAAGACTGGTTGCATGGTTAAAAAGGTTGAAGGAGGATATGTGGAGACGAAAGAAGAAAGCTATGAGGGAGATGTCGTTGTAATTGCAACAGGAAACAGAGCAAGCGTTGACCTATGCAAAGGTTGCGAGGTAAAAAAAGGAATAGTTGTTGATGAGTATTCCAAGGCAAGAGAAAATGTTTATGCAGCTGGAGATTGCACGCAGATAAAAGACTTTTTTGGAAACGAAATGCTCGTCGGCTTGGGAACAATAGCGGCTCGCCAGGGAAGGACTGCAGGCATCAATGCTGCGGGCGGAAACGAGAAAATGCTACCACCTCTTGCCTCAAAAACCGCCCTTTTGTTTGGGGTCGAGGTGGCTTCAGTAGGACTCACACAAAATCAAGCAACGCATTACGCAAGGCATTCTGCAAATCTTCTGCCAGAATATATGAAGGGGGAAAAGATAGTGATAAAGTTGATGGCAGACGAAGAAGGAAGAGTTGTAGGGGGGCAGGCAATAGGAAAGAATGCATCTCTTTATATAGACAGAATAGCCTATGCAATATACAATAAAATACATGTTAAAGAGCTTTCATGGTTTGAAAATGCATATGCTCCAAAAGTTGCTCCTGTTTTCGACGCCATAAATGTTGTCTCACAGGCATTGCTACTAAAAATGAGGAGGAAAAATGGAAGAAATATTTGAAGGAGTTTACAAAAGAGGGAAACAGCTGTTCACATACGATGGAAAAAGATATAGAGCATGGAATCCATACCGCAGCAAGATGGCGGCGGCGATTTTGAAGGGTTTAAAAGAAATGCCAATAAAGAGAGGCAGCAACATTTTGTATCTTGGGGTTGCAACTGGAACAACAGCAAGCCACCTTTCAGATATAGTTCAGGATGGAAGGATATATGGCGTGGAGATATCATTCAAGGCAATGAAGAAATTTGTTGAGCTGTGTAAGGAGAGAAAAAATCTCATTCCAATACTGGCAGATGCTTCAAAACCAGATAGTTATGCAGCCATAGTTGAAGAAGTTGATTTAATATATCAGGATATCTCGCAAAAAAATCAGGTGGAAATATTTTTGAAAAATATGGAGAAGTTTGATGTAAGGCAGGGTATAATAATGGTTAAAGCAAGAAGTATAGATGTTGCAACGGAACCAAAGAAGGTTTTTAAGAATGTTAGGGACAGCATAGAAAAATTTTATAGAGTGAGGCATATGATAAACCTTTCACCATATGCAAAAGACCATGTTTCAATAATAGTTGGCCCTCCATAATTCTTATATATGAAATGAAGTATTAAAATAATGAAAATTTCTGAATTGAAAGCCGACAGCAGTTTTGATGAAATCATTCTAAAAATAATAGAGAAAGAAGATGAAAGAAATGTTATAATGAGATATGGAGGATATGCAAGAGTATGCAATGCCATTGGAAAAGATGATGATGAAAATAGAATTAAGATAACATTGTGGAATGATGAGATAGATGAGGTGGAAGTGGGAAGCATTATCAAAATTAAAAATGGATGGGTAAAAAAGTGGAATGACGAGCTTCAGATATCGACAGGCAGACACGGAGAAATAATAATGATGAAAAATCTGGAAAAATAGATTTATTTCTCCAGAGCATGCATCAAAGCTTTTTCTGCATGTATTGTAGCTGTATTTAGCAATTTTTTGCCAACATGCTCCTCATCCAAAATTAAAGGCAATTCAGTACATGCCAAAACGATTGCATCGACGCTATATCTGTTTATTATTTCTATTAGCTTTTTTCTGCTTTCTTCTCTTATCGATCCTTTTGCAAGCTCTCTGAATATGATTTCATTCACAATCTTTCTTTCCTCCTTACTTGGAACAATGATTTCGAGACCATTCTTTTCATACTGGCTTCTAAAATATTCAGATTCCATTGTGAAAATTGTTCCGAGTAAAAGGAGCTTTTTCAATCCATTCTTTTTTGCTTCTTCCACTGTTGCATCTATTATTGAAATTATTGGCAATGTCGCTTTTGCTGCTATTTCATCAAAAAATATGTGTGGTGTGTTGGCAGTTATGATTGCAAAATCTGCTCCCGCCTTTTTTAAAGCCTCTAAAGCTTTCAAAATTTCTTTGGCAGCATTGCCATGCTTAACCATTTCCGAAAACTTTCCGAAAGAAAGACTATAAATTATGATTTCGGGAAAATTATAATCGCCCTTTATTTCATAATATTTTTTCACAATATGGTTATAATAAAGAATGGTGGATTCTGGGCTCAATCCTCCAACAAGGCCAATTTTCTTCATAATTTTTTCAACTCCTCTTCAAGCTTCCTTATTTTTTCCCTAACTTTTTCCAGCTTTTTTTCATATTTTGCTTTCAACTTCTCATATTTTTCCTTCTTCATTTCCTTTTTCTTTTTCTCAAGTTCTTCCATTTCTTCCCTTATCATCGCTCTCTCCATATTCAAATCCTCAATTTTATCCATGATTTTCTCTTTTTTGTTTGCCATAATGGTAATACACTTTTATAAGAAAAACTTTATTATTATGATTAAAAGGTTGCTTGGCTATGGTTTCGAGTCCAATGTTTATCTGATTATAGATGAAAAAATTGCGTTGATCGACACAGGAACAGGATTCGAAACAAAGAACCTTATAAAACAGACAGAAGAATACACCAATAAAATAGATATAATAATTCTAACGCATGAGCACCTCGACCACTGCGGCGGCGCCGCAGCGCTGAAAGAGTATTTCAATGCAAAAATTGCCATGCATGAGTATGGAAGTGCTGCAGTTGAAAACGGCATTTTTTCAGAGTTTTTCAATGCAAGAATTGAAAAAACGAGAGTTGATATAAAGCTAAAAGGAGGGGAAATCATAAAGCTTGGAGAATATGAGCTACACGTTATCCATACACCCGGGCATTCAATGGGAAGCATTTGTTTATATGAGCCAAATAAAAAGGCTTTATTTTCTGGAGACACAATTTTTTTGGATGGTGGCATAGGAAGAACAGATTTTCCTGGAGGGAATGCAGCATTATTAAAAAAATCTATAGAAAAGCTTTCGAAACTTGATGTAAAAGCTTTGTATCCAGGGCATGGAGATTATGATGAAGAAAATGGGAGTCTGCACATAAAGCTTGCAATGCAGAGTGTCAATCTTCTATAATTGGTTTATATGAAGTAAGCTTATCCAGAGCTTCTTCAATATTCTCAATTTTTGTAACGAGGTAATATGAAACCTTGTATTCATCTCCTTCCTTTTTGCTGACCTTCATTATGTATCCTTTCTTACCCTCATATATTATTTCTTTCTTAGTTTCCTCTTTCGCTTCCTTTACCTCTTCTTTTTCCTTTTCCTCCTTTTTCCTTACCAATCCTTCATCTATTATCCTTTCTATCTCCCTCAAGCTTTCTTTAGCCCTCTTTTCCCATCTTTTTTCTTTTATTTTGTCTTCATTTCCGCCAAAATATTCTTCTTCAAGCCTCTTCTTTTCTTCGTGCGAAAGCGAAAATTCTGGAAGTGTGAATTCCTTTCCCATAATTTTTATTCTTATATTGTTTAAAAATTTAACTAACTAACTAAAAGAAAGAAGAATGGCTCCAGAATGCCTCATGAGTATTCAAGAGAGATTTGAAGACATGGTTCACCTTTCTTTCACCTCAGATATAAATTTTGGGGGAATCTCCCCAGATAAATAAACCAGTTCATTTGCTTTCTCAAATATAATTCCTTCCCTAATAGCAGATTCAGCATCTATTCTAAGAATTACAGGATTCCTTGTCCTTCGCATACCGACTTTCATTGCCTGCTCTATGCTTGGAGAAAGATGGACTTTTTTACGCTTCATTGGCTTTAGTCCCTCTTTCAATATTTTATTCGCCGCCTGCCTCGTTGTTCCATGGTAGAGATACTTTATGTTTTTAACGACAGTCAGCTTTACATCCACATCTATGGTATGCCCATAGAGGGCTCTTATTCTGCCATTTTTAATTTCAAATCTTGGATTTTGACTGACTATTTCCATTATGATATGTTTGTTGATATTGGGAAATCTCTTCTTCAGCTTTTTCAATAATTTCTCCAACGGAACGAAACCATCCTTAGATATTGGCAAATCTTCCGGATTATGTCTGAGCAGATATGACAGATATTTACTTATTGCAACCGCATTCATATACCTATCTTGAATACATCTTTTTTATCTTCAGCTTTATTTTTTCCGTTGTATGCTATCACCTTTATTTCGTGTTTGCCTATTGATGCTGCATTCCATTGCCATTGATATGGTGGGCTTTCATCTTCATATTTTAACTCGTCATCAATGTAAAATTCCACTTTGCTCGCCTGTGGATAAACAATTGCTTCTACTGTTATTCTCCCTATAATTATGGGTTTATTTGCAGGCAGAATGGCCCTATCAAAAATATAAACTGCATTTTCTGGTTTAGTTATTTTTATAGACAAATTATCTTCTTTACTTTCCAGCACTATAACATCATATGCAACAACCTTTCTATCTGCTTTTTCAACATATAATGGCATATCAACATGCTCTTTTACAACATTCTTCATCTCCTTCCATAGCTCTTCATCATAGTTATGATAGTAATCGTATGCAATATCATGC
>JAGGWA010000096.1 GCA_021157745.1 Thermoplasmata archaeon | reverse complement strand
CCCTCCCCCCCTAACTCCTTTACTCCTTTCTCACACTCCATCTCCCGGCTCCCCCCCTCAGGGCCCGTACCCGTCGTAGGCTAGTGGGGCCGTTACCCCCACTACAACCTGATAGGCCGCAGACCCATCCTCGGGCTCCTTGCGGAATTTCGGTCATGGCGCCTTCCAGCCTCCATGACCTATGGGGGTTTATTCCCAGTTTCCCGGGGTTATCCCCCTCCCGAGGGCAGGTTGTCCACGTGTTACTGAGCCGTCCGCCGGTGCCGAAGCACCTGGACTCGCATGGCTTAGTCGGACTCCGATAGCAGTGGCCTCCGGCAGGATCAACCGGTGTTGGAATACGGTCGCTCCTCCATCAAGCTTTACCATAGCCAATGCTTCTGCGTATGTCAGATTCGAGATAGCCTACCCTTAAACGGGTAGTTTTCTCGAATCTCCACTCTATAGACCCAAGCGGAAGAAACTCCCTCATTCAATCAGGAGTGGCCGGAAGCTTGGGTCTGACCAAAACCCATAATATGCCAGCATATATAAAAATTTTGGTGGTGGTTGATGGTTGTTGAGTACGGATATTATTTCGCTTATTTAAATAAACAGGTTCCGGCAAACTTTTTATGAAGCACTGCCTAACAAAAACAGCAATTTACTTGTTTCGCAGCATCCAATACCAAAAAACATAAAAAAGAGGAAAGGATAATATCCGCATGAGAAAAGAATTTGCATTTATTGCAATGATTGCTATAATTCTATCAAATATGGCATTTGCGAATGAAAGCGAACCATATGCAAATTTTACTTTTTTTCCAGAGTGGCCCAAAGTAAATGAAAACGTAACATTCAATGCAAGTTTGAGTTATAGCGTTAATGGCAGCATTGTTAATTACACCTGGTATTTTGGAGATGGAAGCATTGGATATGGCATGGTAGTAAATCATTCTTATGAAAAAGAGGGAATATATCTCGTCTGTCTAAAAGTCTTGGATAACAATGGTATAAATTCAACCATATGTAAAAATGTTACTGTGGATAGCTCGCCACCTTCATTGAAATATGAGGGCGCATCACCAAATGGGAAAAATGGATGGCACATAAGCAGGGTTAAAATCGAAATCGATGCAAAAGATTCCTTGTCTGGAATCAAAGAAATTAGATATAGAATTGATAATGGTACATGGAAAAATTATAGTGGAGCAATTTACATAAATAATGAGGGGAATCACTTCATTTATTTCTATGCAATGGACAAAAGTGGAAACATAAATGACAGTGCAATTGCATTGAAAATTGATTATACTGCACCTGCAACCAAATTTTTTGTTAATAAAAACGCCACACATGGATGGTATAATGAGGATGTCAATGTAACCCTTTTTGCAAAGGATGAGCTTTCTGGTGTAGACGAAACATATTACATTATAGATGGCAAGTTGCATGAATACGATGGAGAGGTAAAGGTTGGCGAAGGAAACCACAGTTTCATCTACTATTCTGCAGATAAAGCAGGAAATATTGAAAGAATGAATGAAGCGAGGATAAAAGTTGATAAAAGCCCTCCTGTTCTAAAAATCACCAGCCCATTGAAAGGTATGTATTTATTCGGTAGAAAGTTGATGGACTTGCAGTATACTATAATTATAGGAAATGTTAGCATAGATGCGGTTGCAACAGATGCCCTATCTGGTGTGGCTCATGTTGATTTTTACATAGATGGTCAATTGAAATTTAAGGATGAAGAACAGCCATACTCATGGGAGTGGAATGAAAAGGCTATAGGAGTAAGAGATATAAAAATAGTTGCCTATGACAATGCAGGCAATAAAGATAGCGTTGAGGAAAGTGTTATAACAATAAACATCTGAAACACTTTATTATGGCGCATTTGAAAAAGCATATTTTTGGAGTATGACAAATTTGTTCTAACCTTTCAAACTCTGTTTAAGGATAATAATATGAATTCTTGAAGAAGGTTAAATCAATGTTATCCCAGTCATCAAAATCATTTCTGCCATGTCTGCCGTCAGAATAGTCAACAAGCTGGAAAGCGTAGCGGTAATTCAAGCAGCTTTTGTAATTGCGATATATCCAGTAGCCTCGCATCCAAGGAGCATTGCAGCTTTCATTATCTATGCCAGGAAAGGTATATTCGAACAAGCCAAGTGTATGACCAAGCTCATGCATCGAAAGGCTCGCATATGCCACCTTTCTCGCCTCCCCAACACGCCATTTGTTTATATAGGCTCCTCCAAGCACAAAAGAATCAAGATTATCCCAGCCGACGAAGGCGTGGCCGCCTCGCGGGATGGAGCTGTATTTGCCCATCACCTCGTAATGAAACACTCCGTGTTTTATGCTGTCTATGTTTCCATCCAGAAAATATTTCCAGTATATGTCTTTCAGATCATCATAGTATAAACGATCTTTCAATGGTAGCTCATCGTCGATGAATACATGTAGTGTTATGTTGTGTAAAGCGAATGCATTGCAAAGTAATTCAACGCTTGTTTGAGAAGGCTTGTAGTCATGCATGTAGTCTATTTCAAGAAAAATGTCCTTTGCAAATGGATCAGAAAGATTTGAAGCCATATAATATTCCTGCAGAGTCGTTAAGCCATCTTTGTCATAGTCTATTGATGCATTATCGGACTTTAAAGGATTCAAGCCATACTTGTCTTCCCACCAGAATGGAATGCCATCTTTGTCAACGTCATCCATTGAATTGTTTATATATGGACTCGTATGATATATGTTTTCTTCTTCCCAGTATGTTAATCCATCGCCATCGTAATCATTGTATGTTACATCAAACCATATCTCGTATTTTTTGAATAAAATATGGCCATAGCCATTCTCGTCGCCAAGCCAGTCATCACCATACCAATTTCCAGTAGCCAAATCATAATGAATTTGCTTTTCTTCCCTGCCAATTTTTATTTTTATCTCCGCAATTTGCTTTGAATCATCAACGTTCTGAACGACTTTCCAGTTTGGTTGAATATCATTTTCAAAAACACTTTCATTTTCTTTTCCATCTATGCTTATCCCCACCTTATATTTCTGCATATCGAAACTTCTCACCCTCTTTACAATGAATGCTACTTTTATATCCACCAATGGGTCGAAATCAGCAACACTAACCTCTTTGAACTCATGTTTTGGAATGATATATCTCTTTTCTTCCATACTTTTTTCTATTTCATCATTTCTCTCCTTTTTTATACCGTGAATTGGCTTTATCAGCCATGGCATTGTTAGAACGATGCTTCCCTCATTTTTTATTTTTGATGGGAAAATGCTACCCCAGTAATTGTGGCGCGCATCGCAATACGAAAATTTTGCATGTAAATTATACATTTTATTTTCCAAATCATTGTAATTGAATCGCATTCCTCTGCATCTCGTTACCTCGATTCCAAATCTATTGTTATAGAGGGAGGAACGATAAATATAGCAATCGTTGCAATCTTCATATTCCACACCATATCTCATATCATGCAAATTTGTTTGCTCAATAACATTTCCATTGCATCTCATCATTCTTATTCCAAAGCTAACATAGCTTATATCGCATTTCCTGATTTCATTATAATGTGAGGAAAGCATGAAAATACCACATTCATTATTGTTATTTTTATAGAAATGGCATTCTTCGATAATATTATGAGAAGCATTCTCCATATACAGGGCGACGCCGCAATAGTGGGCGTTGTCTCCAAAAATTTGATTATTGTCGCCATAACATTGTATGGCAATACCACATTTGTAAAAGCTGCATGAAGAAATAACGCTATCATTTTTGATTACGATTCCGCCTCCGGCTTCGCTCACATTGCATGCATACACCGTTATTCCATTCTTTGCCACAATTCCATACCTTCCATGGCTTATGTTACATCTCTCTATAACAGCATTTCCTTCAGCATAAACAACAGCATGACTTGCATCTGAACGAGCTATAGATAAATTTCTTAGGATGGCATTGGCTGTTATATTAAAAACGCTTCCATCTGTTCCATAAACTACTGCATTTCTTCCTTCTATAATAACGCTTTTGTTCACAACAACACTTTCATGGAAAGTGCCCTCTATAATTATTTTATCTCCTGGCATGGCAGAATTTATTGCATCTTGTATGCTCTCCCCTTCATGAACAACTATTGTGCTTTCTCTGCTATAGCCTGAAAAATTTATTATAAAAGCCAAGCCCATGAAAATGATGAAAATCTTTTTCATAAATGTATATTAAGAGCTTAATTTAATTTTATGCTTTCTATAAATTTTTTCATGTTTTCAAAATGGGTTCCAATCCAGTATATTCTCTTGCATTTTGGACATATATAAAATTCATCATGGTTTTCATAAACATGCTCTGGAACTTTTCCCCTAACTTTTTCCTTTTCAATTTTTTCGACCCTTTCATTACATATTATGCATCTTGTAAGCAAATTCTTTTCGTTTATTTCCAAGCCAATCTCTTTAATCAATTTTTTAAGTTGCTCCCTCAACCCATTATTCTCAAGATAAACAGAATTTTTGCATTTTGAAGCAAGTTTTTTATCTCTTGTAAGCAAAATTCTTTTTTCTTCCCTCGCTATTCTCGCTATTTCTTCATCTTCCATATCCTTAACATATTTTGCATCATATCCAAGAATGCGTAACCATTTTGCCATGCTTCCAAGCATTTCATCGCATATGAATTTCACAAAAGTTTATTTTGCATGATTTTAAATTGTTATCCGTTGCCCAGCATATTGCTTTCATAAGTTTTATATAACATAAAAAATTAATTATGAAGAGGCGATGGAATGAAGTATATTGCAATTGCAATGGCTCTGCTGTTTTTACTCCCTGCTATAATGCCCACGGAAATTTCTCATGAGAAAACAAATTTTTTTACGGCAGCAAAAAATTCACTCAGAAATGAGAATAGGGAAAGGAAAGCGACGATGGGAGGGATTGATCAGAGCCAGCATAATGAAAATGGCTTCTTCAAGTTGTATGGAGGAAAATCATATGCTCAATCATTCATGCATCAAAAATATTTGAGGCTGGATGGAATGAAATTGCTTGTAAGCGTTGAATTACCATTTTTGAAAGACTGCTGCTAAATTTATTTCCCTCATTATCATCATGGAAAATTGGAAAGCTCAGAGTTTCTTTCAGAAATAGCTTGGATGGAGATGATGTTGCTTCCATTGCCATAAATGCAAAGGATGTGCTGAACAAAAAATGGATATATTTTGATTTAAGCAAGTCTGAATGCAATCTGAGATTTGACAGGCAGTATTACATAATCATAAAAATGTATGGTGAATGGGGAGATGATAGACACTATTACAGGATATACTATGGTGACAATGATCCATACAAGCGTGGTTCAGCCTATGTCTATGAGAATGGAAAATGGAATGAACTTAGCCAGGATTTATGCTTTGAAACATATGGCGAATACAATGGAAATGAACCAGATGGGGTTGAGGAGAGATATGCTCTCGTTATTGGAAACGCGCATTATTCAAGCGGTACTCTCGTTGGCCCTATAAACGATGCAAACCAGATGGCTACTTTGCTATCCGAGAGTGGATGGCATGTCAGCCTTGTTATAAATGCAACAAGAAGCGATGTTTTGAATGCATTTGAGCAAATTGCATCCAAAGAAGACATGGATGATATAGTGCTCTTCTATTATTCTGGACATGGAGGAGTGCTCAAAGACCCTCCAGATTACAAGCCAAAATATGCTGCAATACATACAGTTGATGGAAAGAATGTCGGCGCTACTGATTTTGAACACTACTTTGGAGAGGTCATGTACTCTCAGAAACAGATCTTCATATTTGATTCCTGTAACTCTGGTGGCTTTATAGAGGCTCCGACAAACATAACGAGAGATGGAAGAATAATCATAGCATCATCCCTGATGAAAGAGGCATCATATGGTAGTAGAAAGTTAAACAGCGGGATATTTTCATACTACTTCATTCAGGGTCTGCGTGGAAGTGCAGATGGAATAGATGGATATTCAAGAAACAATGAGATCTCTGCAGAGGAAGCCTTCACCTATGCTGCTCCAAGAACAACCGAATATGCGATAAAACCGCAGCATCCTGAAATGTATGATGGAATAGAAGGAGAGGTAATGTTAACAAAGGTATAGTCCTATGGATATGCCCTCCTAAGCATTCTTGGAAACGGAGTCGCATCTCTTATGTGATCGAGTTTTGCAAGCCACATTATTAGGCGTTCAAGCCCAAGACCAAAGCCTGAATGAGGAACGCTTCCATATCTTCGTAAATCAAAATACCATTCATAGTTTTCTATCTTTGCTCCTTGCTGTCGTAAACGGGCTATCATTGAATCGATGTCCTCGCTTCTTTCTGATCCGCCTATTAACTCGCCATATCCTTCTGGAGCAAGCATGTCTGCACATTCCACAGTCTTTCCATCTGGAGCAATTTTCATGTAGAACGCTTTTGCCTCAACAGGAAAATGGGTTATGAAGATGGGCTTTTCCTCTCCTTCCACCAAAGCCCTTTCATGCGGCGCCCCAAAATCGTCGCCCCATTTTATGTCAAATCCTTTTTCCTGCAATTTTTTTATCGCATCCTTATATTTTATTCTTTTAAAAGGTGGCTCAATCTGCTTCAATGATTCAATATCTCTTCCAAGAAATTCTAACTCGCTTCTCGCAATCTTCACCACATTCTGGCAAACATGGCTTATCAGCTCTTCCTGAATTTTCATGTTGCCCTCATTATCAACCCATGCTTCCTCTGCTTCCAAATGCCAGTATTCCGTCAAATGCTTTCTTGTCCTCGACTTTTCAGCCCTGAAAGAAGGCGTAAGAGACCAGACTCGCTCAAGTGAGAAAATCAACGCCTCGAGATACATTTGCGCCGTCTGGCTCAAGTATGCTTTCTGCCCGAAATAATCGAACTCGAAGGCTGTGGCGCCGCCTTCGGCAGCGTTCGTCGTTATAACGCTGGGCGTTACTTCATAAAAATCATTTTCATCGAACCATTGCCTTATGAGGCGTAGTACCTTTGCTTTCAATTTCATGACTTCTGTAAGCTTCCTTGAACGCAGCCATAAATGACGATTGTCAAGCAAAAACTCGACGCTCTGATATTCTGTTATAGGAAATTCTTTTGCGAAGCCAACAACATTGAATTTTTTAACATGAATTTCTCTTCCACCTGGAGCGCGTTCATCCTCATGTATTGTGCCTTCTATTTCAACGGATGATTCAATCAATGCCTTCCTTGCATTTTTGAATTCCTCACTGCTCACATTTTTCTTCTCCACTATAGTCTGAATTATGCCTGTCGAATCTCTTACAACAATGAAAGCTATTTTACCGCTACTGCGCTTCCTATAAATCCATCCTCTTATTTTTACTTCCTCTCCTTCCTTCTTACGCAAAGCCTCGCTTATTTTACAATATTCCATTGAGGTAAAAACAGAGAGAGAATAAAAAATTTGTTATGCCTCGCTTTTACACATCTTCCATATTTTATCCCCTATATGATGAATGTTTTCAACGGCTTTTCCTTTTTTAGCTTCTTTCATTTCCTTTCCATCCATCAAAGCTATTCCTATGGCAAGTGGAAGAGAACGAACATCGCTTACCCACACCATATCGCCCTTTTTAATTCCTTCATCTGCATCTACTATTCCGGCTGCCATAACGTCGGCACCGTTCAAAATATGCTTTATTGCTCCATCATCCACGATGACATATCTCTTGCTTGCTTTGAATTCTTTTAAGCCCTCGACATTTAAAAATGGCTCTCCATCCACTACAAATCCTCTTATTTTTCCATTTATAAGCAACAACCTCATTTTTTCATAATCCGCTATTTCAATGCTTCCATCAACCTTGCTTCCAAGCGTTGTTTCAATCTTTTTCAATATCTCCTTCTTCTCCTTTTTGCTTACCATGTGACGATTTTTCAGCATGATAGCATATCGATTAAAATTAAATATTGTTTTCATTTTCAAAACATGGACATTGTTTCACTGCTCGAAGATGCGATAGGAAAAGAAAAAATTCTTGCAGATAAAGCTTCCTTATATTCCTATGGATTCGATGCAAGCATACACCATGCAATGCCAAGCGTTGTTGTAACGCCTAAAAGTGAGGAAGACGTCATAGAAATAATAAAAATTGCCCACGAAAATGCCATTCCAGTTATAGCCAGAGGCGCAGGAACAGCTTTAAGCGGGCAGGCTGTGCCCATAAAAGGTGGTATAATACTTGACATGGCGGCGATGAACAAAATAAAGGAAATAAAGATAGAAAATTTTTATTGCAAAGTCGAACCAGGCGTTGTGTATGGCGAGCTCAACAAGCAGCTTGCAAAATACGGCTTCTTCTTCCCGCCCTCGCCTGGGAGTGGCGATGTTTGTACTATAGGTGGCATGATCGCCACGAATGCCTCAGGTATGAGAGCGATAAAATATGGAGCTACCCGTGACTATGTGCTTGGCTTGCGTGCTGTTTTCCCCCCTGGAAAAGCTTATGCGTTGGGTTCATCAACGCTTAAAAATTCATCTGGTTATCAGATTGAGCGTCTGCTTGTAGGAAGCGAGGGTACACTTGGAGTCATAACAGAAGCAACGATAAAAATAATACCTTTACCAGAAAAGAGAGGTGTTGCTCTTGCTTCTTTCGACAGCTTGCATGATGCTGGAAAGGGCGTTGCGAATATAATAGCATCTGGCATAATTCCTTCCGCATTAGAAATAATGGATAAAGTTTGCATACAAGCCGTAAACAAATCAATGAATATTGGTCTGCCTGATGTGGAGGCAATACTCATAATAGAAAAAGATGGAAAGGAGGAGGAAATTAAAAAGGATATTGAGAGAATAGCTGAGATATGCAGAAAAAGCAATGCAAAAGATGTTGTTTTCACATTCGATGAGAAAGAAATGGCGAATTTATGGAAAGGAAGGAAAGGTGTTCTGCCATCCCTGTCGAGATACGGAGGAAATAAAATTTCCGTCTCTCTTGCAGATGATATGGCTGTTCCAATATCAAAGATACCCGATGCAGTAAAAGCATTTCAGGAGTTATCGAGAAAATATGGCATTCTTATTGGAACATATGGGCATGCTGGCGATGGCAACTTGCATACAAAAATTTTGATTGATCCAACGAGCGAGGAAGAATGGAAAAAGGCGGAGAAGCTTGTTGATGAGATATACAAAGTTGTTTATGAGCTAGGAGGAATAGTTAGCGGAGAGCATGGAATAGGAATATCAAAGGCACCATGGATGGTCAAGGAGAACATAGAGCTTATGGAAAAGATAAAGGCTGCAATTGATCCAAAAAATATAATGAATCCTGGAAAAATGATGCAATGGAAAGGAAGCATAATAACCAATTTACGTTACAGGTGATAAAAATGCTCGAGAAATATCATAAGGAAATTTTGACATGCACAGGTTGCGCATTTTGCAAAAAAGCCTGCCAGGTTTACTTCCATACAAGAAAAGAAAAGGATAGCCCAAAAGGAAGGATAATGATTTCATACGGATTGCTCACAGGCGAGCTAAAAGAAGATGCTTCTATAGTAGAATCCTTGCAGAAATGCGCCTTATGCAGGCTTTGCGAGAGTGTGTGTCCGTCGATGATAAAAATAACAGATATAATAAGGGCAGCACGCCACGATTTGAAAGGTATGCTTCCAGAGCATGAAAGGATATTGCGAGAAATCGAGGCATGGGATGAGCCAGTGGAAGGTGAGATATTGCTTGTAATGAATTCAAGAAATGAAATCGTGGATGAGATAGCGAAAAAGTTGCATGCTACTGCATGGCACGGAGGGTGCGGCGCCGCCATCGAGAGAATGGGTAGAGAAAATAAATTTGCAGAGAAGCTGATCAAAAAAATCAAAGAAGCTGGAATAAAGCAAGTGATATACTATGAGCCATATTGCAGGAAATATTTTGAAGATCTCAACGCGGTCAACATAATTGATATGATAGAAGATGTTGAAATCAATGGAAGCTACGCTGTGCACATTCCGTACGATTTTGATGATGAATTTATTGAGAAAGTGAAAAGTTTGTTCAAAGGAAAAGATGTTATGTACATTCATGAATGCTGCGGAGGGCGCATTGAATTTAGAGAAGCTTTTCCAGAAGAAGCGGAAAAAATGGCGAATGATGTGATTCAAAAAAGCAAGGGAAGAAAAATAATAACTACTTCCTTGGAATGTTATGAGCATTTGAAAAAATATGGCAACGTTGTCGATTTGCTTCATATAGCAAAATTTAAAGGTTAAAAATACGCATATTCACCTGGCAACTTGGGAAATGGATTTGCATATTTTATATCTCTAAATCCACATATGTATCTCGTAAGTCTTTCTATTCCAATTCCAAAACCTGCAGATGGTCGCAAATATTTTGCTATGGCAAGATAATTGGAATATGCTTTCAAATCGATCTTGCTCTTCTTCATTCTTTCCACTATCCTCTCATATTTGTATTCTCTTTCTCCTCCTGATAAAGCCTCTCCAAACCCTTCTGGATATATCAAATCCATATCTGCAAGAATGCCTGAGTTATCGTATTCTCTATCATAAAATTCTCTTTTCCATATTGGAAAATCAACGATCCATATGGGCTCTTCTATTTCATTCGAAATGGCTTCCTCATAATTCTCTCCGTATTCATGATATGCCTCTTCAAATTTTATCCTTTCAAAAGGCTTTCTTGGCATGGATGGCAATCTTTCAAATTTATCTGCTTCCTCACATTTTCTCACTTCTTTTATTACATGAATGAGCATATCCTCCGCAATTTCCATAACATAACTCCTATCAACATTTCTTGCCTCCATATCAAGCTGTGTAAACTCTATCAAATGTCTTCCAGTATCCTTTTTATCTTTTGTTTCCAGCCTGATATTTGGAGAAATGAAAATATTTTGTCGAATGTGAGGAGAGCAATCTGTTTATGGAAAATCATGCTTTTTGTGAGATAAAATTCGTTATCGTAATATTTTATCTTCGCCTCTGTTATTTCATGGGCAAGCGGATCTGTAAAAGGGGAGATTATGACAGGAGGAATTTCAATGAATCCCTTACTGCGTAAAAAATTTCCGACAACGTTTCTTATTTTGCTTCCAACTTTTACAGCTATCTTCATTCTCTCATCTTCATAAAATTCCAACAAATTTTTCATCGCTAGCATAGGAAAAAATCACTGCAAAACTTTATAATCATTTTGCCAAAAATTTTGTCAAATTTACACAATTTTATCAAAAAATTTTTAAATTTTTGTCATATTGACTTTATGAAATCTAAAGATGCTATTATAATAGAAAAATTGAAGGAAGATGCAAGCAAGCCTGTGGCAAAGATAGCCAAAGAAATTAGAATGGCGAGAACAACTGTTGCAGAAAGGATAAAGAAGCTTGTTGAAAAAGGTGTGATAAAGAAATTTACGATATTGCTCAATTATGAAAAACTTGGAAAGCCAGTAACTGCTTTTGTTCTTGTATCATTTCTTCCAAATTCAAAAATATCTCAAAGAGAGCTTGCAAAAAGAATCGCAAAGATGAAGAGTGTGTATGAAGTATATATAATATCTGGGGAATGGGATCTGTTGCTCAAGGTGAGAGGAAAGGACATGGAGGAAATAGGGGAGCTTGTTCTGGATAAAATAAGAGGTATGGAAGGAGTTGGAAAAACAGTGACATGTACATGTTTCAGTGTGATAAAAGAGGAGTTGTAAGAAGGCATGGAATGCACAAAATTTATATTAAAATTTTTATTTTGTTTTTCATGAGGAGAATATTGGCTGTATTGATAATATTTGTTATGCTTGCTCCTTCTCTTGGAGAAAATGTTTACAACATTAAAGATTCTGAGGAAAATGAAACCACAACAAGCATAGCCACCTACGATTTTTTAATCATAGCCCCAGACCAATGGCTTGATTCATTGCAACCCTTCGTGGATTTCAAAGAAATGCACAATGTTAAAACAAAGCTCGTTGGCTTATCTGAATGCCTTAAAATGAATGGTCGCGATGACGCTGAAAAAGTGAAATATTACATAAAATATGCATATGACACATGGGAAATAAAATATGTCTTGCTTGTTGGTGGAAGAAAGCCTGGCTTCAAGGAGAGATGGTGGATGCCAGTCCGCTATGTATACAATTCTTTTGGAAGCGGCTTCTGGGCAGAGCCAAAGTTTCTGAGTGACTTGTATTTCGCCGACTTATATGATTCAAATGGAAACTTCCAGTCATGGGATACAAACAACAATGGAATATATGGAGAATGGAGGAATGGAAGTATTGATAAAGGAATAGATTTGAAGCCAGATGTTTTCATTGGAAGGTGGCCTGCCAGAAGTGAGGAAGAAGTAAAGATAGTTGTTGAGAAAACAATAGATTATGAAGAGCATGCCTATGGCTCAACATGGGCCCGCCGCATAGTTGTTGCTGCTGGCGACACATATCCAGAATATCCAAGCTATGAAGGAGAGATTACAACAAGTGAAGCTCTGCAATATCTGGAGGGCTACAACGTTACAAAGCTTTATACTTCAGATGGCACTCTCAAAGGCTGGAGGGATATTGTAAGGGAAGTAAATAAAGGGTGTGGAATACTTTATCTTGATGGCCACGGAAATCCAATGAGCTGGACAACTCATATGCCTAACAGCACAGAATGGATTCCAGATTTTAAGGTAACGAGAATGGTTTACCTGAAAAACAATGGAATGTATCCAATATGCATTGTCGGCGGTTGCCACAACAGTCAGTTCAACGTTTCCTTCACCAACACATTCAAGATTTATGAAGGCATCGATGAATGGTACCGCTATTTATATAAAGGTGAGAATTCGCCAGAATGCTGGAGCTGGTGGATTACACGAAAAATGGGCGGCGGCAGCGTCGCCACATTGGGCTGCACAGCCTTGGGATATACAAAGGAAGACAAAAAATCATGGGATGGCGCCACAACATGGCTTGAGCCACATTTCTTCTGGGAATACGGCGTGAATGGAACAAAAATAATCGGAGCTGTATGGGGAAAAGATTTGAGAGATTATCTT
>JAGGWA010000047.1 GCA_021157745.1 Thermoplasmata archaeon | reverse complement strand
TTCCTTTATCATCTTTTTATATTTTTCTGCCATTTTTGTTGCAATGCTTTCATCTTTTGATTGGGAATATATCCTTATTATTGGCTCGGTTCCAGATGGTCGTATCAAAACCCAGCCATTTTCATGAAATATTTTTACCCCATCTGTATAATCAGCATTCCTATCTATCTTCTTTTTCAGTTCTTCCATGATTTTTTCCTTATCTTTGCATTCAACCTTCGTCTTCACCATTTTATAATCTGGAACTTCTTTAATTAGCTCGCTTAAACTTTTTCCCTTCAAAGCCATCAATTCAAGCATTGCAACGCTTGCCATTCCTCCGTCTCTGCAATATTGATGCTCTGGAAAGATAAGCCCACCATTTTCCTCTCCTCCAAAAGTAGCTTTTATTTCAATCATTTTTCTTGCAACTATTGGAGAGCCTACTTTGGTATAGACAACGCTTCCTCCTTTTTCGTTGACATATTCTTCAACGCAGCTTGATGTTGAGACAGGCGTGACAACAACACCTCCCTTCTTTTCCACTTCATAGCCAGCTATCAATGCAAGGCTTTTATCTCCATGAACATAGTTTCCATTTTCATCAACAAAAATTGCTCTGTCAGCATCGCCATCATATGCTATGCCAATGTCAGCTTTCATCGCTTTTACTGCTGCCATCAAATCTTTTATGTTTTGTGGCGTGGGCTCTGGCTGGCGAGCTGGAAAGTTGCCATCTGGATGGCAGTTTATGCCGACAACTTTTGCAACCTCGCCTATCAAATATGGCATTGTGAAGCAGGCTGCCCCATTTCCGCAATCAATAACAACTTTGAAGCCATGCTTTTTTATCTCTTCCTTTTCTACCAAATCGAGTATGCCTTCAATATAAAAATCTGTGATGTCAAGGTCGTAAACCTTTCCAATTTCATTCCATGCTTTTGTCTTAAAGCTTTCATTGAAATAAATTTTTTCTATTTCCTCTTCCTTGCTTCTCGCAAGTTCAGTTCCATCTTTATCTATAACTTTTATCCCATCAAATTGCGGTGGGTTATGCGAGGCTGTAATCATCACTCCAGCATCAACTTCCATATTTTTAACATAATATTGTAAGGCTGGCGTGGGCACGATTTTTGCATCGAAAACATTGTTGCCAGTCGAGATTAAACCAGATATGACAGCATTTTTCAACATTTCATTCGCTGTTCTTGTGTCTGTTGCTATCACGATATTACCCTGAAAATAACTTCCTATGGCTTTTCCAAGGCGTAGAGCAAGCTCTGGAGTCATATCCTCGTTAACAACGCCTCTAACTCCATTTGTTCCGAACAATCGCATGATTTGAAAACAAAGAAGATATATAATTTTATTTACATTACATCGTGCATATAGATGACAGCATAAAAATAACGATTTTCGACAGCGTTTATGAGCCTGCTGAAGACAGCTATTTGCTGATAGAAGCAATAGATTTAAAAGATTTAAAGAATTGTAAAAAAGCTCTCGATATGGGGTGTGGAACTGGTATAATAGCTTTGCATCTCGCAAAATATTGCCCCGTTGTGGCTGCAGATGTGAACGAGATGGCAGTTAAAAATACAATGCACAATGCAAAATTGAATGGAATTGAATTGGAGGTAAGAAAGAGTGATCTTTTTTCCAGCATAAATGAAAAATTTGATATTATAACTTTCAATCCTCCTTACTTGCCAACAGAAGGAGAGGACATAGCATGGGACGGCGGTAAAGGCGGAATCGATGTCATGAATAAATTTTTCGAAGATGCATGGAAATATTTGAACAGAGATGGAAAAATTTATTTCATAGCAAGTAGCCTATCAAATATTGAGGAGTTAATTGAGAGGCATGGCAGATACGAATTCAAGAAACTCAAAGAAAAAGCTTATTTTTTCGAAAAGTTGTATGCTTACGTTGCTAAACCAGTTCCATAGCAAGTTGCAGACATGAAAAGAAATCGTTGAGTGTATGGACCAGCGACATTGCATTCCCTCTGCAAGTCGCCACAATGTGCTTTCCATCTACCCTGCTTTCAATATATCTTTCATTATCTATTTTCAAAGCCTCATTAACAATTTTGGCTTTTGCAGCGCTTCCGCAATCAATTTTTATTAGCAACTCGAGCATAAAAATCAACCAGCCTTTCAGCCATTTTTTCAATGCTATATCTCCTTGCATGCTCCCTGCATTTTTTCCTCATGCCCTCATTTCCCATAGCCAGTAGCAGCTTTTCAGCAAATTCATTTATGTTGCCGGGCTGGAATAGATAGCCTGTCTCTCCTTCCATAACAAATTCTGGGATTGCTCTTGCTTTGGCAGCGACAACAGGAGCGCCAGCCGCCATCGCCTCCAGGGCGACGATGCCCTGCGTCTCATATGTAGAGGGAAAAGCGAAAACACTTGCAGCGTTGTAGTAAGAGGGTAACTCATCATCTTTAATAAAGCCAGTGAAAATTATATTTTTCAAAGCCAATCTTTCCGCTTTTTTCATCAATTCTTTCCTGTAAGGGCCCTCGCCCCCTATTATCAGAACAGCATCGATTTTTTCATTCAATATTTTAAAAGCATCAATCAGCCAGTCGATGTTTTTTTCCTTAACGATCCTTCCAACATGGAATATTATTGGCTTACCATATTTTTTTCTTATTTCGCTTCCATCTCCTTCTTCAAATCTTTTCACATCTATTCCAGTCGGTATGACTTCTATTTCATCATGGAATTTTTTTAATTTGCTTGCAACATAATTGCTTGGAGCAATAACGGCTTTGCACCTCCTGAAATACCATCTCAGCCATGTGTTGAGCAGCTTTCTTGCAAGATCCTGCAATCCTTCCGAGAAGAAATAAACAGAATCTTGAATAAAAGTATGATATGTGAAAACGAGAGGCAGTGAATTTAAATGAGAAGCCATAACTGCATATGTTCCAATAACTCCTGGAGAGTGAGAATGAATGATATCTATGTTCAGCTCTTTCACAATTTTAGCCACTTTTTTTGAAAATATTGGAAGCAAGGAGGCGATTCTATAGTCGGGATATTTTGAATATGGCTTCGATTTAAAATAAAAAATATTTTCCTCCCTTTTGTTTTCCTTTCCAGGAGCAAAAATGTATATGTTATGTTCTTTTTCTAAAACTCTTTTAAATGAAAGCAATGAATTTACAACCCCATCCCTTGTAGGAAGCCATGTATCCGTGAACCATGCTATTTCCATTTTAATCCAGTTATCTTCAATGCAAGTAAAACCGATAGAAGAGCTATTGCCTCTCC
>JAGGWA010000024.1 GCA_021157745.1 Thermoplasmata archaeon | reverse complement strand
TTTTTTCCATGATTGGTATATTGAACATTGTTGGAACAACTATCTTATAAGATTCCACCCTGCCATCGCCATCGATTTTCGCTCTATGCATAAGAATTCCTCTCGGCGCTTCATATACTCCTATTCCCTCGCCGCCGCCCATCATAAAAATTTCTGTTCTGAACGGTTCTCCAATCTCAATCTGTTGCAGTATTTCGTTTATCCTCTTTATCGCAAGTTCTATTTCCCTTATCCTAGCAATCTGCAAGCCAATTATTCCGTTGAAATCAAAATTTTTGTATATTTTCAATCTCGCTCTCGGACCCACTTCTACAAATTCATTGCCATAAACAGCGACCATCGAAGAGGATTTCTTTGCTTCCTCTTCCTCATGGATTTCATTATATGGAATGGTCTTGATCAAGTCAGTGTTGATTGCATATCTATCTCCATAGAATGGATGTGTTGCAAGAAATTTCTTACTCACTTCAATCTCTTTTGCTTCTTTTGCTATTTTACTCCATTTTTCTTCATTGAGTTCCATTTCCTTTAATTCTTTTACCAGCTCCCCCAATTTTGCTATCTCTTCTCTGCTTCCTTCTATCAAATTTTCATTTGCTTCCTTTGCGATGCCCCCTATGATGATTTTATTTGGATGTGTAGGAGCTCCAGCATGCTTTGTCAATAACTTATTCACCATTTCAAGCATTTTTATTGTAATGTTTAGAGCATTTCCATAATCATCCAATATATCTGGTAATATCATTATGTTATGCAATAAATGGCTCTGGATCCTGTTTAACAGGCCTATTGCCTCCCTCATAATTAAACCATTTCTTGGAGGATATATGCCAAAAGCATGCTCGAAGGCTTCGCATGCAGCAATGGCATGCGATGCATGACATATGCCACATATCCTCATTACCGCCTGTATTACAAAAGATGGTGATTTTCCTTCCACCATTTTTTCAAAACCGCGAACAGGAGCAGTTGTAATGAATAGCGTTGCGGAGCCAGTGGAAACGAGGCGGGCTTCACCTCCTATTCTTGGGATATCATTCATCAATTTTTATCCTTTCGTCTTTTTAATATTTTGCATTTTATTGCAAAATTTCTATAATTTTGGTAAAAAATTCATCCAAAAATTTACAATTTTGGAGAAAGAGAAAAGAGTGTCGATACTTCAAAATTTAATTTATGCATCAACGACAATTCAAAATCAATTCAAAAAATCTGAGAAGGGAGGCAATAGTGAGTATGGCAACATTTATAAACCTTTTTTAAAAATTTTTTGTAGCATGTTAAAATGGAATTTATTTTCTTTGAAGGGCCTTATAGAAATATCTGGATTTTTTAGCAATTCTTCTTAAAACAATATGCCTCATATACTCACTCCTTAAAATTTTCCAGTAATTTATTGAGGCAAGATATGAATATCTGAATTGCTTTCCGATTTCTTTTTTCCATTCATTTTCAAAATCTCTCAATTTTGCCTTTCCTTCCAAGAATCTGCCAATGAATTGACTTGCTATTTTGGCGACGATCATCGAAGGAAATATGCCTGCGCCAGCCGCCGCCATTATATGGCTTGCTGAATCGCCCACCAGAATGGCATTTTTTCCATATGATTTTGTTGGCTTATCTGCAGGGAAATGTGCTCCTCTCCATTCATTTCCTATTTTTCTGAAATTTGGAAAAGATTGCTTGAAGAACTCCATTTTAAATGAGCCTATGCCGACATTCCAGTTCTGCTTCTTTGGAAAATACCATGCATACCCGTATTTGATAATGTTATCTCTCAAAATTATATGTGCACAATCTTCGTCCATGTTTACATCCTTAAGATATGTCTGGGCAGCAAATCCTGTCTTTGGTTCTTTTACCCCCATATATTTTCTCACAACTGAAAAAACTCCATCTGCACCCACTATAATGTTTGCTTTTATTTTCTGAGGATGCAACACGCCATTTTCAATAAATGAAACCTTTTTTCCCATTAAAATTTCTCCATATTTTCTGACTCGCCTTGCCATCTCTTCTTCCATTTTTAGTTTATTTAAAATAAGAACAGGAATTTCTGCTTTTATTTCACCATATTTAGTATGGATGCACATATGTTGCAATTCTTTTTCTATTCCAGCATCGCAGAAATCATGAAATGAATATCCAGCAATTTCTGGAAATGTAATCTCGCCACACGGCTTTTTAAAAAATTGTGTGTGCTCTTCAATGAGAATAAATGGTATGCCATTCTCTCCCAAAAATTTTGCAACACTCAGGCCAGCTGGTCCAGCCCCAACTATTGCAACTTCAATCTTTTCCATAAACATAAAAACCATAAACTAAAAATGCTTTATTGTAAACATGATCGCCAAAATAAACAACTCAATTTTTGAAATAAAGCAGGGAGATATAACCAAGGAAGAATGCGATGCCATTGTAAATGCAGCAAATCCGCGCCTCTCGCCTGGCGGAGGAGTGAGTGGAGCAATCCATAAAGCTGCTGGTCCCGAGCTATGGGAGGAAGCGAAAAAGCTTGGAGGATGCAGAACTGGAGAAGCAAAGATAACGAAAGGCTATAGACTTGCAAAATATGTCATTCATACAGTTGGGCCAGTGTATAAAGGAAAGCCAGAAGATGCTGAATTGTTGCGAAGCTGCTATATCAATAGCCTTGAGCTTGCTAAAAAGCACGGCGTCAAATGCATAGCTTTTCCAGCTATCAGCACGGGCATATATGGTTATCCCATGGAGGAAGCTGCTCGTGTAGCTATTCCAGCAATAATAGAATGGCTCCGCAACAATAGCATGCACGTCAAACTCGTTTTATATGATAGAAAGGCGTATGAAATACATGAAAAAGTTTTGAAGGAGTTTATTCAATAGGATGTTCCATATCAAGTTTCTTTATCCTCTTCCTGACATATCTTATGCTCGCTATTGCAAACAAGATTGCCAAAAACACACCAAATATGCCTCCTATCATTTCAAATGAGACAAGGAAGTTATAGAAGGAATGCATCGCAACAGCAATCAAAAAGAAATGTAAAATCTCTCCTATGCCTTTGCCTTCCAGCAAAGCCTTTCCATAGCCGTATCCAGTGAATGAAGTGGCAGAGGCATGAAGCAGGCAGCCCCCTATTGTCCTTATTACAACGAGAATGGAGAAAAGAAGCAGTCCATATGAAAGAAATGACATGGAATAGAATAAATTTTCTGTTGCCGCAAAACCCAAGCCAGCTATCGCCCCATACACTATTCCATCCTCTTCCTCATTTATTTCTTTTCTCACCATCTTTAATGAAAGACCCAATGGCTTTGCAAATTCCTCAGCAAAAGGAGCAATTATGACAGCCATTATGAATGAAAAAATTGTATAATCCTTTATTTTTGTAGCAAGAGATATCCCAAGCAGTTCCTCAAGGAATAAAGCAGCAAGTATAGCAAGCGTCGCTCCCCAGGCGAAGGCTACAAATATCGCCGCCCAAGGCTCGCGTTCATATTTTTCTGTATTTCTTATCCATATTGCGTAGCCAATAGCTGGAGAAAAGGAAATTATGAATAGCGTAATGAATTTCAGCATAATATGCATCCATCCTCTTTTAAAAAACTTTATGAAATTTCGCAACTCCCGATTGGTGGATGCGATTAAAGCAACAAATTAGGTCGATCTCAAAACAAACAGAAAGGCATGTATTTTATCTTCATATGCTTCTTTGTTTCTATACATCTTTGCCCTTATTTCATGCTTTCCTACAACATTTGATATATCCCATTGATATGGTGGAGTATCATCCTCATATTTAAGATTGCCGTCGATGTAAAATTCAACTTTTGTATAGTTTCCTTTTACAACAACATTCATTTTTCCAATTATGATTGTTTTCTTGCTTCTCGCAACCTTTCTTCCCATTATGTAAATATAGTTTTCTTCTGGTTCAACAATGCCCCCGATTTTTATATGCAATAATGGCGATCTCCACCAAATATTTCCTTTTATTGTTTCAACTCCATCTGTTGTATTCAGCATCTCAATGTAATTTTCATCCGTCCTCTCTCTTATTATTCTCAAATAAGAATGATTTCCATATTCATATGGTGCTATCACATTTCTATAGATTCCATCCACCTTAGCGAATGCAATTGCATATACATCGCTCACATTTTCTGGAATTTCTATCTTCTCCTCCCATATTTTCCCATCCCAGTATGTTCCGCCCCTGTACATTCCCTCATATTCATCATGAACAACACCTTTTATCCCATTTTTAAAAGGATCGCCATAAAAACTATAAACAACGTATGTCTCATCCACAACCATGCAACCATACACCTGCCATCGCAGTGTCACATTTCCATATGAAAAGGAATTGTTTTCATTCACCCACAGCAAATAAGGTTGAGCCAGATCCGTTTGATGAAGAACGAATCTTATTACCTCAGAAATATATCCTCTTTTTTCATCACCAAATTTCCATGAAGGTGGATCCTTTATTCGAGACATCTCGGGCGATACCCAGAATATCCCACAATTATAATTTCCATTGTCTTCATCATCCACAAATTTGTCTTCAGCTGGACATTCTTCAACATTCGCCCCATAAGCCCATGCAGCTATGCATCCAGGCGCTTCATAGCCTATCGTTGATGGTATCGTTCCAACATTCCTTTCGTCAAGCACTCCACCATAGTCCCCCATATACTCGCCGAGGCGCAGGCAGGCAGCGTGATAAAAATTGAAATCTGGAGGAGCATATTCATATTTTCTTTCTGAAAAAGGACTTTTTGCAGTGATGTTTTTGTGCGTTGAGCTCCATGGATATAGGAGCATCCTTGCTCCGCCATGAAAGTCGGTGCCAACTCTTATTGCATGATGATTTATGAATTGCCACAAAGTCTTTCCATTAACACTTCCCCATAGCTCCGAATTTTCTCCACGCCAATCATAATCCGCTTCCCTATTCAAATCCCATCCATTTGCATCTTGTCTGCAATGATGGTCAAAACCATATGGATTGTGACTAACCTCAATATATATTTCCCTGTGGTCAAGAAGCCATTTTATCCATTTGTCTTCCTTGTTCTCCATCATCCATTTTGCAAAGTAATATAAAGAAATGGTTCCAACTGTCTCATCACCATGAGGACTTCCAAGAAATAGAACCTCTGGCTTTAAAAAACCATTGCTTTCATTGGTTATGCGAACATAATATAAATCATATCCTCCGTCAACCTTGCCTGTTTTATACAGCTCATTTGCTTTAAACACTTCTATATATCTGGGATAATTTTTCTCGAGATTTTTATACCATTCAACCAGCTCGTCATAGCTATGTGGCTTTATATCTCCTTTGTATCCATATGAAATGGTTGAAAAAATTATTATTGCTGAAATGATAACAACGCCTTTCATGATTTAAATTAAAAAATGAGAGATAAAATTTTTGCTCAATGCTTTATTTCACCCCATACATATTTCAGCATTTTCTTAATGTTCAGCGTATCCATGAATAAATCAAAATCCTGCTTTTTGAATTCTTTCAGCATTACTAGAACCGCAAGATAAACTGCAAAGCCGAGAGATGAGGCAAAAATGAGATGATACCACAGCCTTATTTTCATAATATTTTGTATTTCATGCAAAGCCATAGCCATTGCTGCTGCAGCAATAAAATGATAAAAAAGGCTTTTCCCTCCAGCAATGCCAGTAACGCGCCAAGACGATATTCTTATGTAAACCAAGCCGATGAAATATGAAATGACTGTTGAGATTGCAGCACCCTTTATCCCCAAGCCAAATAATTTCAACCCCAAGCTTCTGATATCTTTTGGAATCAGAATAAAATTTAAGAAGACGTTGGTGAGCATCATCATAAAAATTGAGTTGCGAGAATACTGGGGCATATTCATTCCCTGAAGCTGGCTTTGATAGGGCCGAGAGAGAGCATCTAAAAGCACAAAGAGGGGCAATATTTGAAGGACTGGCAGAGCAGGCATATATTTATCACTTAAAAGCATATGTATTATTGGTTTGGCAAGAAAAATCATTGTTATTACTATTGGAAACACAATCATGCTCAAATAGCGCTCAGATTGTAAAACGATATTTTTTATGGCATTGGCATCGTTTCTCGCATGATGTTCCGAAAATGTTGGAAGGAGGAGGATACCGAGAGAGGAAGCAAATAAGATAACGAAACGGGATAGATTGAAAACAGCGAAATATTCTCCAACTTGCGTCGCACTCCAGAAAAGCTGTATGAAAACTTTATCTATATTTGTCATCACAATCCATGAGGCGCTGGCTATCGCCATAGGGCGGGCGAAGGCAATATAACTTTTAGCATACTCTATAGATGGCTTTCCAACTGGGTAGCCTTTGAAGAATACCATGGCAAGGGCAAAGCGGAAAATCTCACCAAAGAGATATGCATAAGCTAGCGCCAGAGGCCCGAGGCTCATATATGCTATGAAAACAGTTGCAACAACGCGCATAAATACAAAAGCAAAATATGGTAACCTTGCTTTAGCAATCTCTTTTCTTGCATTGAAAGTGGATATCATTATGCTTGATAGAGTAGAGAGAGCAAAATAAGATAGCATTATATAGATCGCTTTTTCATTCACTGGGCTTTCAAATCCTCTATGCATGACAAATTTCCATATGGCTATGGACAGAATTACGGTTAAAGAAAGCAGAGTCACGAGAAATATTTTGATTACAGCGAAGGTTGCAATGCAATTTCCCATGTCTTTTCCTTCAGAAACTCTCTTAATGTGGGCCTGATCAAAGCCTAGTTTGCCAAAAATGGAAAAAATTGCAACAAAGCCATAGGCAAAGCCAACGACACCATATTCCCATGGCTGCATGAATTTTGAAATGAATTTTAATGCAATGAAACCCAGAATGCCATTCAAAATTTGTGTAATGACTATCAGTGCTGACTTGCGGGCAATCATTGCTGTTTAATGTTTCAAAATATAAATACTTGAGGTTTTAGCTCTAGCTCACCATAAAATTTTTAATTACCGAGCCTTTATGGGGTTGATACAAATGAAAAGGTATACAGTAGCGATATTGGTGGCAGGAGCATTTGTTACAATATTGATGCTTAACACATATTTTAATTTTACATCGGGCATAGCCATAAACAAATACGGTGAAACCCTGGAAGATAAATTTTATCTATCTGGTCCAGACCCATATTATAACATGCGCCTTCTTCAGATAACTCTGAAGACAGGGCATTTCCCTTTTATAGGAGGTGTTCATGGAGATAAGGATCCATTGTTAAATTATCC
>JAGGWA010000038.1 GCA_021157745.1 Thermoplasmata archaeon | reverse complement strand
TAGTAAAGCTTGGGAAAACAAAAGAAGCTGTTAAAAAAGAGGCTTTGGATTTGATGAGCCACGAAATAGTTGATATTCCGGAAGGAAGCGTTGTAAAGGAAAAAGAGTTTGTTTATGTTCTTTCATTGCACGACCTGGATGTAACAACGACAAGGAGAGGAGGCATATTCAGCATATTCTTTGGAGAAAAAGAAGAGATAACCAATGAAACTCGCCAGCGTGTTGATGAAATGGTCAAGGAAATGGTTGATAGCGGGAAAGCAGAAATTATTCCAGGAGTGTTATTCATCGACGAGGTACACATGCTTGATATTGAAGCCTTCGCATTTTTAAATCGTGCTATGGAAAGTGAACTTGCCCCCATAATAATACTTGCTTCCAATAGAGGAATGGCAAGGATAAGAGGAACAGATGTTAAATCGCCACACGGCATTCCTCTCGATTTAATCGATAGACTGCTCATAATAACAACAAAGCCATATAAAAAGGAAGAGATCAAAAAAATATTGCAGATAAGGATGGCTGAAGAAAAAGTTGATATGGAAGAAGATGCATTGGAATATCTAACAAATATAGGCGTTGAATCATCTTTGCGCTACGCCGTGCAGCTTATGGCGCCGGCAGCGAACATAGCCAAAAACAATAAAAGAAGGAAGATAAGCAAAGGAGATGTTGAGGAGGCGAGAAAGCTATTCCATGATGTGAAGAAGAGCGTGGAATATTTAAAGGAATATGAGAGAATGATGCTCGGAGAATGAAAGGAATGAGCATGGGAGAGCAAATACAAATTTTAAATATCAGCCCAATTTAACTTTATGAATCCTTTCCTTAACCCATTGTTTGCATCCAAAATAGCATGGAATTATTTAACGGGCATAAAAAGAGCATGGAAATATGATAAAGAAAAATTGAAGAAGTACCAGGATAAAGCATTGCGTAAAACACTGAAATATGCGATGAAAGTTCCATTATACAGGAAAAAATATGGAGAGGCAGGCATTGATGTTGCTTCAATAAGGGGCATGGATGATTTGCGCAAGCTGCCATTGATAACAAAGGAAGATTTGATAAAAGGCTTTCCAGATGAAATTGTTCCAGTCGGATTCAAAAAGGAAAAAGCATATCTTGTTGGGACATCTGGCTCTTCTGGAAGACCAATGCAAATGTACAAGGATCTGGAATATATAATGATAGAAGCTTTGGGAGGTGTAAGATTACTTCATGCTTATGGGATAAACTGGAGAAAAAATAGAATCACAAATATAGGGGATTTTTCCATACCAAAAACTACCGATGAGGAATGCCTCAAAAAAGGGCTGATGGGCAACTTGCAACCATTCTTTTCCTTGAAGAATTATCAGATTTTGTATACTGGCGAAGATGTAAAAGTTCTGATGGAAAAAATGGATGAGTTCAGGCCAGAAGTTCTTATTGCATATACAAGCGTCCTTATGGGATTGGCTACGCTAAAAACAAAAGGTCTTGGAAAAAATGTGAATCCCCGTTATATAATTTCGAGTGGTGAAGTTCTGGATTCATATTCCCGCAAATATATTGAAAACGCATTCAATGCGAGAGTCTTAAATCTATATGCAACAACAGAAGGTGGAACGATAGCATTTGAATGCAAACATGGCAACATGCACATAAACAGCGATTTCGTTCATGTTGAGATACTTGATAAAAATGGTGAAGCTGTTGGAGAAGGCGAGGTTGGAAGCATTGTGATAACAAGGCTCTATCCAGGAGGCACGCCAATAATAAGATACACTGGCTTAAACGATCTTGCTTCATATTCCAGCCAAGAATGCGATTGCGGTATGCACACACCATTGTTGAAAAGCTTGGAAGGAAGGAAAAAGGATGCAATAGTGCTGCCAGGTGGCAAAATATTCCCTCCAGCAACAATTCCAATGCCGCTGGCATCGACAGCGGAAAAATTTGGTTATGTTGTCAAAAGATTCCAGTTTATTCAACATGCAATAGATAAAATCGAGATAAGAATAGAACTTGATGAAAGCGCTGAAGTGGATAGCGATGCATTGCTCAACGAGATTAAAAAGAACTATGAGAAGCTTGCTGATGGCGTGGAAATAATAACAAAGGTGGCAAAGGCGGAGAAGCCAGAAGGCATGATAACGCCGCCATTGATAATCTCAAAGATTGATAAAAGCATTATTGAAAAAGAATTGCTTTAGATGAAATATGAAAAGCGTTTAGAGGGCGACGATGTCGTTTTCATTCTTCATGGACTGATAGAGGTAAGGATACCTAAAAAATTTTATGAGAAATGCAGGCAGAGATACGGAGAAGAAGGCACCATTTCATTCTGTCCCTACAAAAGCATATACAATGCTATAACGAAAAGGAGGCTTTATTACATAAGCAAGGAAAGCAATGTTCCATTGATTGGACACAATGCATTTGGAATAATAGATAGAGGAACGAATTTACTCCAGGTTCGCCCAATAACGGGCTGCAATTTAAATTGCATATTCTGCTCCGTTGATGAAGGGATCAGCAAGACAAGGATAACAGATTATATTGTGGATCTTGACTACATTCTGGAAGAATTTGAAAAAATTGTTGAATATAAAAGGAAATATTGCGAAAGCATAGAAGCGCACATAGATGGACAGGGAGAGCCATTTTTATATCCATAGATAGAGGAGCTTATAAAATCACTTTCAGAAATGGCAGATGTTGTTTCCATTCAAACAAATGGAAGCGTGCTGACAAAGAAAATGATAAGAAGGCTCGATGGCTATCTTGATAGAATAAATCTTTCAATCCATAGCTTGAATGAAAGGAAGGCAAAATTGCTGGTTGGAAAAAAAGATTATGATCTGCAACATATAGTAGAAATAGCCAAAGAAATTTCTTCAAGCAACATTGATTTGCTCATCGCTCCTGTATGGGTTCCTGGATATAACGATGATGACATTCAAGAAATCATAGAATTTGGAAAGAGAATAGGAGCAGGAAAAAAATGGAAGGCTTTTGGAATACAAAAATTTGTGAAATATCGTTTTGGAAGGATTCCGAAAGGGGTAAAAAGAATGGATTTCAGAACATTTTTTAAAAAGCTTGAGGAAATGGATAAAAGCTTAATCCTTTCAAGAGAAGATTTTGGCATAGTCAAATGCAAAGAATTACCCAAAAAATTCAGGGTAGGAGAAAAAGTGAAATTGAAACTAGAGATGCATGGAAGGATAAAAGGAGAGATGATTGCAATAGCAAGGGAAAGAGTGATTCAGGTTGTGGATACAAATAAAAAGATCGGAGATTATGTTAATGCGAGGATAACAAGGAATAAGGATAACATATATGTTGCGAAGGAAATATAAAATGGAGAGCATTTCAATAATGTGAGACATAGGTTTGCAAGAGGATTGCTCAATGAGATTTTAAAAGCAACAAGATTGGAAAAGTTGACATTGCTGCTTCCTTTCATCGTTGCTATAATAGATGCAGAGATTTTCTATTATTCAATAACAAGGAAGGAAGAATTGATAATAATGTTTTCTGGCTTTGTTTTATTTCTTTCTGTTCTGGAAATAATAGCTGTTCTGGAAGAAATTAAAATGTATGTTGAAAGAGCAAGGAGGAAAGAAGAGATAGAGGAAAGGCTGATGAAAATAGCAAAAACGATTGAAAACCCGATGGTTAAAAGGCTTATTGATGAATTCCTTAAGGAATATGAAGGTTATAGCTCACAGGAGATATATCCAATCGCATGCAGAATAATCGATCTATTGAAAAAAGGATGAATACATCCTCTCTATCAGATGGCGTAATGTTATTTCTCCAACAAGCCTTTCATTTTCAACGACAGGTATTCTTCTATAACCCTTGCTGTTCATTTTCTCAAGCACATCCCTAACTTTTTCATCTGGCGATGCCATTGTTAGGCGGGAGCTCATTATATCTTCCGCTTTCATTCCTTCTTTGTATCCGTCTATAAGCTTTAGGGCGTCATGTTCAGTTATTATTCCAACAAGCTTCATGTCATCGATTTTCTTCACAACCCATGAATAGCATCTTCCTATCAAGACAACGAGAACAACTTTTATGCCTGCATCTTTTTCAACTATTGGAAGATCCCATACTCTAGAATTCATGACTTTTTCAACTCTCATTTCCAAGAATTCTTCCATGGACTAAATCAAAAATTCTTTTATTTCTTTTGCTATATCCTCCGGCTTTCTTTCTATAATCGTTTCGAAATGCAATCGTTCAAAAAACATTGCATCATTTCTGTAATATTTTGCCATATTCTGCCTCGTTATCATCCTGAAATGCAGTGGAAACTCGTTAGCCATGCTGTAATACATGGAAAAATTGAATGAATTTCTCCCAAGGGAATGATAATAGGAAAGAATGGCCGACATGGCCTTTGCTATGCTTTCCAGCGATTTTTCAAGCCCTTCATCAACAAACCCAAAAACTTCATTGAAGCCGAATGGAGCAAATGGGACAAAAAGCTCAACATTTCCGATTTTCCCTATATATCTCTCACTTTCGATTTCAGCCCTTATGTATTCCCAGAATTTTTCGTTCCCGATAATTTTTTTCATATATGTGGTTGGAATGCTATCTGCCACCACCTGTGTGTGAGGATGCAGGATGCTGGCGCCAGCGGGCATCATATAGTTCCAGTTTATGGACGCATATCTTATGCTGCCATCGATTTCCCTAACCTTATTTATATATTTGGCAGCAAGTTCAAGATTTGAATGGATTAGCTCTGGAGAAAATTCGCCAACTTCTATGTAATGCTTTTTGAATGCGCACACGCTGCTATATTTGGCATATGGATTGATGTTGGGGAAAAGAAATGCATGCTCGTTTTCCATATGCTCTGCTCCAAATCTTTCATCGAATTTTGCGAGCTTGCTCCTGTTGCAGAATATACATGGCTCATTAATTTTTTCAGAAAAATCCTCCTGTTTCGTTAGCTCTAAGCCAACTCTATCTATTATCCTGCAATATCTCTCAAATACTTCATCCCATCTTACCTCAACATGTCTTTCAATACCATTTACCATGATTACGTCATTCCATCTCTCGAACATGGTTGTAATAATGTCACTATTTAAATTTCTTATATGCAATGGCTATGATTATGGCAGCTATTGCAACAGCCATTATGCCAAAAATTATATAGCTCTGCTTTTCATTGTCTGGCTCCT
>JAGGWA010000055.1 GCA_021157745.1 Thermoplasmata archaeon | reverse complement strand
CAGCTATAAGGGCTTTGCGCCGCATTCTTCCAGAAATAGATCTTGAAGCTGATAAGATCCCTGCTGAGATACTCAACAAAATAGAGGTTACGGAAAAGGATTTCTACGATGCCTTCAAATCAATGAGCCCATCTGCTTTGAGAGAAGTCGTTATAGAATCGCCAAATGTTCACTGGGATGATATTGGTGGACTTGAAGATGTAAAGCAAAAGTTGAGAGAAGCTGTAGAATGGCCATTGAAATATGCAGATATATTCCATAAAATGGATGCTAAGCCTCCGAAAGGGATCCTGCTGTATGGGCCGCCAGGCACTGGTAAAACATTGCTTGCAAAAGCTGTGGCTACAGAAAGCCAGGCAAATTTCATAAGCGTTAAGGGGCCAGAATTCCTGAGCAAATGGGTTGGTGAGAGCGAGAGAGCTGTAAGAGAAACATTTCGTAAGGCAAGGCAGGCTGCGCCGTGTGTTATTTTCTTTGACGAAATAGACGCCATCGCTCCGGCAAGAGGAAGTATTGGCGACAGCCATGTTACTGAGCGGGTCATAAGCCAGATTTTGACCGAGCTGGATGGCTTGGAAGAGTTGAGAGATGTTACTGTAATAGCAGCCACCAATAGGCCAGACATAATTGATCCTGCTTTATTACGTCCTGGAAGATTCGACCGCCTGATTTACATACCACCGCCCGACAAAGAAGCGAGGAAAGAAATTTTCCGCATACATACGAGGAAAAAACCTCTCGCCAAAGATGTTAGCATAGATGAGCTTGCAGAGAAGACAGATGGCTATACAGGAGCAGATATTGCAGCTGTGTGTAATGAAGCGGTGATGGCAGCAATAAGAGAATACATAAATGAAGGAAAATTTGATAAGGAAAAGTTGAAGAACTTGAAGATACATAAGAGGCATTTCGAAGAAGCTTTGAAAGTCGTGAAGCCAATATCAAAGGAGGACTTACATCGCTACATAGAAATTGCAGAAAAATTTGAAAAGGAGGCGAAACAATGATTGCAAAGGACATATTAAGCAATGAATTCCGTGTCATAGATGCCAATGAAACAATCTCTCATGCTCTTTCTTTATTTGAAGAAATAGATGCCATTGTTGTAATGGAAGGAAATAGATATTATGGGATGCTTGTTCAAAAAGAACTTTTGAGGGCAAAGCTCCCACCAAATGCGAAAGTTAGGAGCTTTGTAAGACATGCTCCCAAGCTAAAGACGGATGAGCCTGTTGAAGAAATAGCCCGCCTTATGCTCGAAAACGATGTTTATCAATTGCCTGTCTTCGAGGGAGAAAAACTGATCGGGGTGGTGAAAGCAGATGACATACTGCTTAAGATAGCGCCCTCAATAGGTGATTTACCCATAGAAAATTTCATCTCAAAAGATATTGTTTCCGTTGCACCAAACGATAACATTGGAAAGGTGATCAAGCTATTCAGGGAAAAAAATATATCTCGTCTTCCTGTCATCGATGACGGAAAACTTGTTGGAATAATAACAATGCACGATTTGATGGAAAAAGTTGTACATCCAGAAGATAAGCCAGAATATGGGGAGTTCGTTGCAGAGAAAAAGAGATATTTGAAGATACCAGTCAAGGGCGTGATGCAGGAGGCGCCGTTTACAATGCCTCCAGATGCGAAAACAAAGGATGTTATAAGAGAAATAATTAATCGAAACATTGGAGGAATGCTCATTGCAAAAGATGACAAGCTTATTGGATTGGTCACAAAGCGTGATTTGCTTGAGCCAATCGCGAGGGCAGGAAAAGAGGAAAAAATTTTCATACAGTTTTGCGGCGAGTTACACAAAATAGAAGGTTTTGATAAAGATGAAGGTCTTGCAATTCTTGATTCATTCAAAAGAAAATACAAAAGTTTGCTTGAAAATGGCTACATTTACATCTATTTAAAGCAACATAAAGAAAGGAAGCATGGACTGCCATTGATATATGCTCAAATAAGAATAACGAGTCCAAAAGGTGTGTTTGTTGCAAGTAATGAAGGCTACGGCTTCCACAATGCATTGAAAAATGCCATAAAAGCGATGGAAAAACACTTGGATAAAATAAAAGAGAAAGAAAAATAATTATTTCCTTCTTTTCATTTTTATTGCTATTGCTATAGCTGCCAGCGAAACCAAAGCAAATCCAAGCTCAAATCCGGGCGTCTTCTTTTTACTTTCGCTGCTCTCGCTTTCTTTTTCATTACTCCAAGCATAACTTACTCCGTTTTCAAGCATTTTTGGCGTTGTTTCATATTTGCATTGATTCCATTTTGTTCCTTCCTTGTCTTTGAATGCCCTCGCATATATTACGATTTTATCAACTTTTTTTTCGGAAGCATTTTCAACCCATTCATAGTTTGTCTTTGGGGCAGTTCCATTTATTCTGAGTTCCCACGTATTCCATTGCCCGCTCGTTGAGTTGAAAAACATACTCATGTGATAGTCACCATAATTAAAGTTGTATTCCTTACTCGGTTTTATCCATCCGCCAAATTCATGTGTGCCATCTTTGTAATAAATGAGATAACCAAGCCATACATGATCAACGCCATTTGTTGTTCCTTTTACGTTCATGTAAATCTCAATTTTGTTTCCTTCCTCCTTATAACTATACTTCACATCTGTTATCTTAACCTTTATTGTCTCATCTGTTGGCTTTTCATTGGCTGGATCCTCCTTGCTTTCTTCGTTTCCGTTTCCATTTCCGCCGCCATTGCTGCCAGCGTCTCCAACCTCTGCGGTAAAATCATATTCTCCCATCTGGTATGTTTTCCCTGCAAATGCCTGGAAGCTAAAATGCTGCCATCCTGAAAACGTTCCTTTGGGAACATAAATAAGCAATGTATTGCCATTTATCTCATACTGCGCGAATCCTCCAGATGTTCCTCCTGTATAGAAAGCCTGTCCATTTGTGTATACAGCTCCGAATTCTTCTTCACCATTCCACGTTGTAACCCAGTATGCATACTCATCGTTTATCTTTCCAGCAACCTGTATATGGAAAATAATGTTGTTGCCGTCTACGCTTGTCCATGCTTTTATTATATCGATGTCAGCATTGCTTACATCTCCCTTGGCATCGTTTACGCTAAGCTCAAAATTTGTCGCTCCTGCCACAGGCAGCATAGCCACCAAACCCATAATTAGAGCTACATATTTTTTCATGAGGATGTAAATTATGGATGAATATAAAATTTTTGCAGTTTTGCAGTCTTGCAAATTCTTTTTAAAATATGAAAGCATTCATTATCATGAAGGATAAAATAGCGGAAGCCATAGCTGATTTGCTTTTCAGGGCTGAAACAGATTTGTCTGAAGATGTTGAAAATGCATTGAGAAAGGCGATGGAGGAAGAGGAAGGAATAGCAAAGGCAACACTTTCAAATATATTAAAGAATGTTGAGCTTGCAAGAGAGCAAGGAAAGCCAATGTGCCAGGATACTGGAACGCCGACATTTTTCATAAAAGTTGGCTACGATTTTCCATATCGCCATATCTTAAAAGAGGCAATAATAGAAGGGGTTAAGTTAGCAACAAAAAAAATACCATTGCGTCCAAATGCAGTTGATGTTGTAACAGGAAAAAATAGCGGAGATAACACTGGCCACCACATCCCATACATTCACTGGGACTTCATGGCTGGAGATGAATGCTACATAACGGCTATGCCAAAAGGCGGTGGCTCTGAAAATGCAAGTGCCCTTAAAATGCTTAAGCCAGGAGAGGGAATGAAGGGCGTAAAAAAATTTGTTGTTGAGCATATGGCAATGATGGGCGGCGACCCGTGTCCGCCTACCGTCGTTGGCGTTGGAATTGGAGGCGGCGGCGACATCGCAATGGAGCTTGCCAAAAAAGCGTTGCTACGTAAAATAGGGGAGCGCAGTCATGATGGTGAGATTGCGAAGGTGGAGGAAGAGTTGCTTTCCGCTTTGAACTCGCTGGGCATAGGTCCAATGGGACTTGGTGGAAAAACAACATGTTTGGATGTGCATATCGAGATTGCCCATCGTCATCCTGCCTCGCTACCTGTAGGCATAGCTGTTCAATGCTGGGCTAATAGGCGTAAAAGCATTAAAATAGATGGAGGTGGTAATATATGGAATATAGATTGAATTTGCCCGTCGGAAGAGAAGAAATCGAAAGGATAAAGGCTGGAGATATAATTTATGTTAACGGCATCGTTGTCACAGCAAGAGATGAAGCACATGAAAGGGCACTGGAATACTTCAGGGAAGGAAAATCGTTGCCAGTCGATTTTTCCAGAGTGGCGGTATATCATTGCGGTCCCGTAATGAAAAAGAATGAGGAATGGCATGTCATTGCAGCAGGCCCAACGACGAGCAGGCGCATGGAGCTCTTTGAATATGATTTCATAAAAAATTTTGGGACACGCATCATCGTTGGCAAAGGGGGCATGGGAGAGAAAACAGCTAAAGCATGCAGAGAATACGGAGCCATATATGCAGCATTTACAGGTGGAGCAGCTGTTCTTGCTGCAAATGCCATAAAAAAAGTTAAAGGTGTTGAATGGCTTGATCTTGGCATGCCAGAAGCATTGTGGATTTTTGAAGTTGAAAATTTTGGACCACTCGTTGTCACAATCGATGCTCATGGAAATAATTTAACGGAGGAAATAAAAAATAAGGCAATGGAAAAAGCAAGCAGCATATTTTAACAAAAATTATCAATTGTTTCCATATTCCATATATGAAATACTCCGGAGAGGAGAATAAGATAGGTGGCGTTGTAGGAGCCATTCGCGTTGTTTTACTGCTTTTGATTGCAATTGCTGCATATGGCATGGGAATATTCCCAGCATTACTTTTTCCATATATGGTGTTGAAGTTCATCAATTTGCAGGACATTTTTTTGATACTGGTATTTTCTCTCCTCCTCGTAATAGATTATCTCATACTTGTTTTTTCATTGCTCTTTTCCTCTGCATTCTTCATAAATGTTTTCCATCTGAAATATGATAAAGAAGGCGTTTACAGAAAAACACTTGATGATAAAATGGCATTTAAATTCACAGCATACTTTGCGTTATATTATCCTGTATACAAACTAATAAATCTTTTTTCTTTACCACCAATAAAATCATTCTATCTCCGCCTCATAGGAGCGAAAATTGGGAAAAATGTTTTTCTCGCTGGCGAAGAATGGCTTGATCCATGTTTGCTTGAAATAGGAGACAATACCATGATTGGAGGAAGAGCAATGATACTTGGACATATAGCTGAAGAAAAACTAATATTGAAGAAAACAAAAATTGGAAAGAATTGTCTTGTGGGCGGAGAAACCTTCATAATGCCAGGCGTTGTTATAGAAGACAACGTTGTTCTTGGAGCGAAAAGTTTTGTTCCAAAGGACATGCGCCTTAAAAAAGGAAAAACATATGTTGGAATTCCGGCAAGAGAACTGAAATAACGATAAAAAAAGAAAAAGTTTTATTCTCCCTACCCTTTTATATTCCAATGGTAGATTATTCCAAAATAATCAAGGATTTAGAAGCAAATACAAATATTGAAAGCGGTTTTGTTGTTTCAAGAGATGGCTTACTCATATATACTGATGCTGAAAACATACACACCATTCCTTTCGCAGCTATGAATGCAACCATATTGAGCTCGGCAGAATTTGCCATGGATGAAATAGGAGAAGGCATACCAAAAAGAATAATTGTTGAAGGGAAGAAAAAGAATATTGTTATAGTTGGAGCAGGGAAAGACCTCCTTCTTGCTGTCATCGTAAATGGAGACTTTGATGAGATATTTGAAAAAATTGCGGAGGCCGCCAAAAAAATTGCGGCGGGAGGAAAATGATAACAACTGGAATAAAAAAATTTGATGAATTGCTTGGAGGCGGCATACCAAATGGAAAATCCATCTTGTTTCAAATTGAGCCAGGAATGGAGGAAAGCGATGTAGCATTTCCGATTATGAAGGAAAATGTTGGAAAGGTGAATACAATATATGTTTCCTCCGTATCATCTCCAAAAAATGTTTACAGGAAAATGGAAGAATTTGACATGAAGCCGGATGAAAAAAATTTTGCCATAATAGATGGCTATTCTCCCCTCATTGGTGCTCCATCTGAGGAAAAATATGTTGTGGAAGAACCGCATGACATAGGAAGCTATGAAGACACCATTTTTCGAGCACTCGAAGACTTGGGGGAAAACACACTCCTTGTTTTTGACTCCCTTTCAAATATAATGGACTTGTGCAATGAAAGGATAGCTTTGGAAGGGATAGAAAGGATAAACAATGAAATAAATAAAATAGGAGCATATGCAATGTCAAATTTCATAGCATGGCCATACAAGGAAGCTATCCTGTATAGAATAAAAAGAATTTTTAATGCTATAATAGATGTCAGAAACGAGCGCTCTCTTTCCCTCATGGAAATCAAAAAAGCGGATTGGGAGGCAAAAACAGCAAAATTTTATTTCAAAATATTCAAACCAGAGGGACTAAGAATATACATTCCGAAGATAATTGTGGCTGGCCCCTTTAGATCAGGAAAAACAACATTCATAAAGTCCATTTCAAAAAAATTTTTCCCTGTGGAGAGGCTCGGCGCCACCACCGGCGTGGAGTATGGAGTTGTTGATTACAATGGATATAGGGCTGACGTATTTGGCATACCTGGCAGAGAGGGATTTGCTCCTTTGCTTGATAAATTCGCAGGCTCATCGATGGGGGCAATAATTGTTGTTGATTCCAGTAGCGAGGAAAGCATAGCAAGTGCAAAGAATTTTATTGAAAAATTCAAAGATATACCAAATGTTGTTGTGGCAAATAAGCAAGATGCTTTGAATGCGAAAAGCGTTGAGGAAATAAAGAGAATGCTGTATCCATATGAAAATGTAATTGGGGCAAGTGCAATAAGAGGGGAGGGAACAAAGGAAGCATTCGAATTTTTAGCAGAAAAAATAGTGGAGGAATTAAATGCTCATTAAAACAGGTATAGATAGGCTTGATGAATTGCTGAAGGGAGGCATTCCATTCAGGAGTAATGTTCTCATATACGCAAATCCTTTTATCGGGAAAGATATTTTGATGAAAAGGATAGCGTCTGCAGGACTGGAGAATAACGAGGGAATAATTTTTGTTCTAACCGACAGGTCATTTGGAGAAATGAGGGAAGAAATGATGACAGTTGTGCCAAATTTTAAAGAATATGAAAACAAAGGACTGATTCGCTACATAGATGTTTATTCCCCGACTGTTGAATTGAAAGAAGAGAGTAAGTGGGTAACATATGTTGAAAGCCCTGTTAATAGAGAAAGAATAGCATATTCCATAATGCAGGCTCATAAAGAAATGGAGCAGGAGAAGCATCGCCTCATATTTGATTCAATCTCCACCCTCATCGTATATTCGGATGCAAAAGCTGTTTTCAGATTTCTGCAGGTTTTAAGCGGGACATGCAAAAGAATGAATACAACCTCCTTCTTTTCAATGACAAGAGGGATGCATGAAGAGATAGAGGTGCAAACAATAAAACATCTCATGGATGGCGTCATCGAGCTAAGAGAACACGAAGCGAGATATCAGCTTCGCGTCCAGGGATGCGGGGAAGCTTTATCAAGGCATTGGATAGATTATCTGCTTGAAGAGAATGAAATACGTCTCACTGGAGCCTTCAGAATGGGCAGAGTTGCTTAAAGACATGGAAAGTTTTATAATTTCATTGAAATATTGGCTTGTGAAGAGAAAATATTATCATCTTTCCTTACTCATCATTTTTTCGCTTTTCATGAACTTCCATCCATCCAGCAATGATTTGATTTTGGCTGAGAATGGGGTTGCCTATTATGCCATATATTATGGCGAGAATGAGAGCATTATAATAAGACATGCTGCTGAAGAGCTTGCACACTATCTTGAAGAAATTACCTCTGCAGATTTTGAAATAACAAATGATCCAAATATCGATAAAAAGCTGATTATCATTGGAAGAAATAATACATTAACAGAAGCCATAGAAGATAAAATGGAATTTTCCTCAATCATCGCAGATGGATTTAAAATCATGGCTCATGATGGCAACATTTACATTTCTGGCAAAATAGATAGAGGCACATTGTATGGAGTGTATTATTTTCTTGATGTTTATCTCGGAGTAAAATGGCTGTCTCCAGATTTTGAAGTTGTTCCAAAGAAGAACACCCTAAAAGTTGACGCAATGAATGATTTGCAAAATTCTCGCTTTTTATATAGAGAAATATTCAGCATGGATACAGATGATGCATATTTCAGACAGCACAACAGGCTAAATGGTTGCAGGGGAGAGACGCATCGCGAATATATTGAGTATCCGCCTGAGATAAATACATGGAGCAGATATGCTCCGGAGGGAGAACATAATTTCCAGGATGCTGTGAGCGCAGAATATTATTACGGTGGGCAAATTTTGACCATGGAGGAAGCTGTAAGGGAGGAAGCAGCCCAGTATTTCATAAATAAAATAGCATCTCATGGAACGGAACCATGGTATTCATTCTCCCAAGAAGACTGCGGATGGATTCCAGATGATGTGAGCAAAGCCTTTGCAAAAGAACATTGCGGGAAATTGTCTGCTCCTGTCGTTGATTTGGTAATAAATGTGACAGAAAGAGTTAGAAAAGTTTATCCTGATGCACATTTAAGCACCCTCGCCTATCAATGGAGTTTTGAGCCGCCATGCGATATGGCTGTGCCCCCATATGTGATGATTGAACTCGCTCCCATTGATGCAAATTTTGGTTACTCTTACAACGATACACATAACGCCATGATATATTCCGCTTTTAATGGCTGGAGCGAAATGGCTTCCTCGCTCGCAATATGGGATTACATAACGAATTTTCAGAACTATCTGCAACCATGGCCAAATATATATGCAATGTGCCAGAACATAAAATATCTTTCTTCAATAGAGCCAATGAAGGTTTATTTTGGGGAGGGAGCATACAACACGGAAGGAGCGGAATTTGCAGAGTTACGGGCATGGATTGCTTCGCGTTTGTTATGGGATCCCAATCAAAATTACAAGGAATTGATCGATGAATTTTGCGATTATTATTATGGGCAGGCATCACCATACATAAAGGAATATATTGAGCTTCTCCATCAGGCTTTTTTGCAATCAAATGAAAAGCTCAAAGTCAAGCAACCTATAACATCAAACTATCTCAGCCTCGATTTTATTAAAAGAGCGGATGAATTGATGGCAAAAGCAGATGAGGTGGCAGAAGGAATATACAAAAAGCATGTTCATGAAGTAAGAATAGGCGTTGATATGACGATTCTGCTCAGAGAGCATTTATACAAGGCTGAAGCAGAGGAGAGGGGCGAAGCCTGGCACCATGATGAAAAAAGAAAAGAAAGGTTCAGAGAGTATGTGAAGGAAGCGAATATAAGTTATTATTGCGAGGATCTGCCAATCTCTTATCTATTGGAGGCAATAGATGTTGATAGAATAAAGGCATCGAAGCCAGATATTGTTTCAGGCAACGACGAATGGATTGATTTCCAGGATTTGGATATGCAATATTGCTGCGGCGCCCATATAGTGGAAGATATGGAAGCATCTGATTATGGAGCCCTTGAATATGACGGAAAGGAATGGGCAATTGTCTTGCCTCTCGACCTTCTTCCAGAGGGAAACTGGAGTTTATATGCTTATGTAAGAGCAGACATTAAAGAAAATGCCATGCCTGATGACATTGCATTCAATATGGGCATTTATCCTGGATTGGAAAGAGAGATAAAGGTGGGGGAAATGAAGCAAGGGTACAATGTTTTCGAGTTTCCAAGCATTTTAAATAACAGTACCATTGCATGGTTCTCGTGCGGAAATGGAAGCAGAGGCATATATGTTGATAGAATTGTGGCAATAAAAAATGGTGTGAGAATAGTAAAGCCAAAAAATGGAATTTATGTGATGGACAGATACATTCTGCCTTTTAACTTTCCCATTATAATTGGAAAGATAACGGTTGAAGCGGAAATCTCTGGTAATGCTAAAAAAGTTGAATTTTATGTTGATAACGAGTTAAAATATGAAGATGAAAGCCCACCATATCAATGGCAATGGAATGAGCATGCAATAGGATGGCATGAAATAAAAGTTGTTGCATACAATGGAGAAGATTCTGTGCAGGTGTTCAAAATTTATTAGGCATTAGGCATGGAAATTATTATTGCAACGTTCCATGTCATGCATTCATACATTCACGAAATTTTTCGACAATCTCTCCACTTTCGAGATTGTCGAAAAAATCGTGAGATTTAAATTCCCATCCCCCTGTTTCTCCTACGGGGGATGGGAATGAGATACTGGAGAAGATACGACAGAAAATATAAATTGGCAACATTAAAAATCTTTACTATTTTATTCGATCAAAAGCAAAGAAACTCGGAAAACCATTTGATAGAAAGAGTAAAAGAGGGAGACCCTATACCATTAGCCCGT
>JAGGWA010000147.1 GCA_021157745.1 Thermoplasmata archaeon | reverse complement strand
TCTTTGCTTGTATCTTCGTTCCATCCTCCTTCATAATTGTAACTGCTTCCTCTATCATAGGGATCTCCGCTACCATAATACCACTTGTAGTACTGCCATTCACTTCCTCCAGTTTGATACACAACTATGTAATAAGTCTCTCTCGGATCAAGCTCGGTTTCAAAATCAATATGTATCCAGCTTCTTGCTCTGCTTATATCTTGAGGAGAGAATACCTTTTCCATTATTTTTCCACTGTAACTCAAACTTCTATAAAGTCCTACCACAAGATCTCCGACAAAAAATTGGTTAGTCTCGCCAAATCTGAAAATTTTAGAAAGCATTCTTCCTATTACGCTAAAAATATTATCATAGCTTGCTACCCCTTTCCTTTCAATGAGAATATCGAAACCCTCGAACCCAATCATGCTTGGCTTGAAGCTCTGTGCATATTTTTTGTCTCCATATATCTTCACAAAATCATCAGCCTTTTCTTGACTTTGATCAACATCTCCTTTTGCTGCATCTGTAACCATAACTCTCGCTATACATTCATCAGTAAATTTTCCATCACTTACCTGTAATCTAACAAATCCATTGTAGGGCATAGAATATGTATGTGCTATTCTTGGCAACGCCATCCATGGTGTGTCATACACGCCATCATTATCGAAATCCCATCTGTATTGTAATGCATCGCCATTAACATCATAGCTCGATGATGCATCAAAAACAATGCTTTTTCCAACAATGCCTTCACAACTTTTCATCAAGGCAACAGGAGCATAATTTTTCATTTTTATGATGATGCGATGGATAAAACTGGAAAAGAAATTACTTCCGAAATGCTGCATGCTGTTTTTAGTCATCTCATCCATTATCTTCTCATCCATTCCTTTTCCACTTATTTTTTCGCTTGCTACCAGATCTAAAGTCCCTATATTTAAAATTCCCATATCTAAAACTCCCATATTTAAAAGAAGCACAACGATAGCAAAGCATAACCACTTTGCCATGATGATATATAGCAGAGAAAAGAAAAAATTTACGATTGCTTTTTAGCTTTTTACAGCCCTAAAGCCTTTTCTAACTCATCATATTTTTTGTATAAAATTTCTAACGCTTCCTTCAAAATTTCTTTTGCTGTTAATGAACCATCTGTTTCATACTGCATTATTATCTTGTTTTCGTTTCCTTTAACGACAATGGCATCTTTAGTGCATACTTCCTCGCATGCCTTGCAGAGTGAGCATTCTTCTATATTGTTAACGATGAGCTTATTTCTTTTTATGGAAAGTATGTTTTTGGGGCATTGCCTAATGCAATCCTGACATAGATCACATTTATCCATGTCTATTTCTATCTCTGGATAGAATTTGTAACCTATGCCAACAACACTTTGCCATTTCGCATGTTCCTTTCCAGTTCCAAGAATTGCCTCTGCTTCCAGAATCAGGCGCTGGTTTTTGAGGAGGCGAACGATTGGAATATTCTTGTCCTTAACATTCCATATCGGGTCTTCAGCCTTCAAGTCGCCAGAATAAACCGTGCACTCTCCTTCCTTGCTTAACGTATAATGAATTTTGCAATCTTCGCAATCTTTTAAAATATCCAGATGCGTTGGAAGAGGAATCATTCCAAGTCGATGGGCAATTATTTCATCAAATAGGGCAGATGTGTTATCGTAGATTATCACATTTTCTATTGCAAGTTTTGGAACGTCTGCAATCATTGTGCGTCGGATAGCGTTAACAAAATAAGGTTTAACATCCTCGAACAAAATTTTGGCATAATCTTCTCTAAGCTCCAGAAATTTAAGCTTCATACTCTCCTTCCGCGTCTTCCTCCCTTTTCCCTGCATCCATCATGAGGCAGAGGCGTTACATCTTCTATTCTCCCTATCTTCAAGCCAGCCCTCGCCAGCGCTCTGATGGCTGCCTGCGCCCCAGGCCCAGGGCTTTTACTTCTTCCTCTTCCTATGCCCCTAACCTTTATATGAATGGAATCTATGCCTTTTTCTTTCAGCTCCTCCGCAACACGCTGAGCTGAGATCATCGCAGCATAAGGAGATGGCTCATCCTTGTCTGCTTTTACAACCATTCCTCCAGAGCATTTTGCAAGAGTTTCGGCTCCTGTTATGTCTGTTACCGTTATTATTGTATTGTTATGAGATGCAAATATATGCGCTATTGCCCATTTCGCCATTTTATTCCTCCTTAATTATTTCAACTTTCTCAGCCTTTGGACGCATTGGATGGTCTTCATCCTGCAAAGGCGAATATGGGGAGTAAGTTATAAAATCTTCTTCCTCCCGCTTAACCATATAAGATGGAATGTTAACAATTCTTCCATTTATTGCAATATGCTTATGAACTATGAACTGGCGAGCCTGCTTCATTGTGGAAGCGAGACCTTTTAAATAAACAATCGTTTGAAGGCGGCGGGAAAGGATATCTTCTATACTTAATGACAGAACATCATCGAGCGTAGCTTCCTGCGTGAGTAATCCAAGGCGGAATAATCGCTTAAGCAACAACTTTTTCTCCCTCTCGCTCTGCTCCTGCCCTTCTGTAGCTCTAAGGTTACGGGCCTGTTCCCTTATTCTCCTCAAAAATGTTTCAGCCCTCCATATCTCTCTTTTATTTTTCAATCCATATTTTTGAACGAGCTCAGCTTCCCTTTCTATCCTTACCTTCTCCCACGGATGAGATGGTGTTTCATATTTCTTCCTTGGAAATCTTGGATCGCCCATTTTACTTTCCTCCTCTCAACTTCTTTCTCATGACTCCTACTGTCAAACCACTCCTTTTATTGCTCCTCGTTCTCTGACCGCGAACAGGCAAGCCACGTTCATGCCTTATGCCGCGATAAGCCCTAATTTTCTTTAATAAATTAATATCCTCACGTTTCGTTAAATCAATCTCACTTCCTATCAAATGCTTGTCTTCTCCTGTAAACAAATCCTTTCTTCTATTACGCAACCAGGGAGGGAGCCATTCATTTATGGTGGCTATGGCATTGCTCAGCTTTTCAATATCCTCATCGCTCAACTTTCCTATTCTTTCTCTTCCATCTACACCAGTATGATTGATTATGGCATTAGCCACCATATAGCCGATGCCTTTTATTTGCATCAAGGCATATTTAGTTGGCTTATTTCCATCTATATCCGTGGCTGCAATACGTACTATATATTTGAATTCTTCATTTTCTTCTGTCATAGGCTGGATAAAATAGAGTTATGATATTTAAACATTACTGGCAAAAT